>SKPR01000217.1 GCA_007119455.1 Candidatus Brevefilum sp.
AAAAGTCATCGTTGAATGTCGCTGTGGCCTTTGGCGTGGCTGCTTACTGGCTCATGGGAACTTGAAAAACAGATTGAATCATTTGATTCTGTTTCATTGGTTTTGATCGCTTCTCAATTGAGTTATAGATCACATGATTGTTGCGACATCGGGGGATTGGACAATTCTATGAATGGCTCTCATATCATCAGCTTACCCAAATCCTTTCTTTGTCAAACCTGGTTTAACACAGATCTTGGATAATTAAAACGGGCGAATTTTCGGATATACGCAACTATAGCAGTTATTTTTAGTTATATACCTTAACTTTCTAAGAAGGACTGTCCTGTCATTTATTAGTGGCTCTTATTAACCAATCTAAATTCCTCACGAAATGGAACATTATAAATTCTTATGGAAAAGCAAAAGGCTCAAGAACAATTGCATGTTAACAAAGGTTGGATCGTGACCATTGCAGGCACGATTGCATTATTAGCCCTGGGGGCGCTTTATTCCTGGAGTGTGATCCGGGTCAATATCCCCGCTGAGTGGGGTTGGTCTGAATCACAGAAAACTCTCCCTTACTCTGTGGCCGTGGTTGTGTTCTCAATCATGACCCTGGTAGGGGGCAGACTTCTGCCCCGCTTTGGCCCGCGCTGGATTGTCAGTATCGGTGGTGTGTTATGCGGTTTGGGCATGATGATCTCCAGTTTTTTTAATTCAGCATGGGTTTACTCGCTTGGGTTTGGTATCCTGTTAGGTTCAGGGATTGGTTTTGTGTACGCCACAGCCGGCCCAACAGCATTGCGCTGGTTTCCTCCCTCCAAAGCAGGTTTGATCTCAGGGATCGTTTTGGGCGGATTTGGAATGGGCAGCGTTTGGGTTGCGCCCCTTTCCCGGGCCATGATTAACGCTATTGGGTTACGTGCCACGATGCTCTACCTGGGCATCGGGATGCTGGTCATCATCGTTGGTTTTGCCCAACTGCTCAGGTTCCCTCCGGATAATTATGTTAAACCAGCCGTTTCACTGAAGGACGCCGCAGTGATCGCCAACCGTGTGGATTTTGAACCCAAGAAGATTTTAAGAACCAGACAGTTTTACATTTTGTGGATCACCTTCGCCCTGGGTTCTGGCGCCGGGTTGATGGTGATTGGCAACCTGGCCTCAATCGTTGCCGACCAGATTGGCCTGGTGGCAGTGAGTGCGATTGCAGTCTCTGCCCTGGCCATCGGCAATGGTGTCGGGCGGGTGTTATACGGTCTTGGGTCAGACAAATTGGGTCGAAAAACAGTTTTGATCTTCGCATTCGTCTTCCAGGCTGTGTTGATCCTGGTGTTAAGGTCAATCTACCCTGGCAGTCCCCTGGCCAATGTGCCGTTTTTGATGGCTTTAATGGCGTTAATCGGTGCAAATTATGGTGCAATCCTGGCTGTTTTCCCGGTGATCACCAAGGATTATTATGGCCCGCAACATCTGGCAATGAATTATGGCCTGGTGTATACGGCCTGGGGTTTGGGTGGGTTTATGATCTCTCAGCTTGCCGGCACGTTTAAGGATATGTTTGGTGATTTCAACTATGCCTACCTGATGGCCGCCGGGATCTTGTTGCTCGCAACGATCATGATGGCCGGAATCCGATCACCGCAACCGAAAGCGGCAGTTTATGATGAGGACAATTTGGATAAGTCGCAAGCCCTTTCCGGTGATGTCGGAATCCGACCCTAAGAATTGGTTTTCGATTCTATGTGAAGCATAAGTAACGGCTCAATTAAATTTCATGACAAAATTTGGGCTATGACCACCGCAAAATCTGTCCTTATTACGCCACTACCAGGGGTGGGGCAATAGCCTTACTGAATGCAACACTTGTTTTGGTATGGCTGCTGGGTGGATTTTTGCGTGCTGAACAGCTCATTGGGGAGTTTATGCATCGATTTCACAGGCTCAGATAGTGTTTCATGTCATACCGGTGGCTGTTTCGCTGTTATTGGATTCCGGGTAACCATCACAAAAAACTACCGCAATAAAAATAACTTCCTGTTGTAATATTTTCAAGTCAATTCAGCCTTGACAGTTGTCTGACAATCCCTTTATAATCAATTGTCTGACAAACTCAAGGACCAGCCGGGTATCTTTTGTTATATACCCAAAAGGACCTGGCCCGTCACTTATCAGTGGCTCTTATTAACCAATCCATATTCTTCAAGAAAAGGAACATTTTAAATTCTTATGGAAAAGCATAACGCTCAAGAACAATTGCATGTTAACAAAGGTTGGATCGTGACCATTGCAGGCACGATTGCATTATTAGCCCTGGGGGCGCTTTATTCCTGGAGTGTGATCCGGGCCAATATCCCCGCTGAATGGGGCTGGGCTGAAACGCAAAAAACCCTCCCTTACTCTGTGGCCGTGGTTGTATTCTCAATCATGACCCTGGTAGGGGGCAGACTCCTGCCCCGCTTTGGCCCGCGCTGGATTGTTAGTATTGGTGGGGTGTTATGCGGGTTAGGCATGATCTTTTCCAGTTTTTCGAATTCGCCGTGGGTTTACTCGGTAGCCTTCGGTGTTTTATTAGGGTCGGGTATTGGTTTTGTGTACGCCACAGCCGGCCCAACGGCATTGCGCTGGTTTCCTCCCTCCAAAGCAGGTTTGATTTCAGGGATCGTTGTTGGTGGGTTTGGAATGGGGAGCGTTTGGGTTGCACCGCTTTCCCGGGCCATGATCAATGCTTTTGGGTTACAGGCGACGATGCTCTACCTGGGTATCGGGATGCTGGTGGTCGTGGTTGGTTTTGCCCAACTGCTCAAATTACCTCCGGATAATTATGTTAAACCAGCCGTTTCACTGAAGGACGCCGCAGTGATCGCCAACCGTGTCGATTTTGAACCCAAGAAGATTTTAAAAACCTGGCAGTTCTACATTTTATGGATCACCTTCGCCCTGGGTTCTGGCGCCGGATTGATGGTGATTGGTAACCTGGCCTCAATCGTTGCCGACCAGATTGGTCTGGTGGCAGTGAGTGCGATCGCAGTTTCTGCCCTGGCCATTGGTAATGGCAGCGGGCGAGTCCTGTATGGTTTTCTCTCCGATAAAATTGGGCGAAAGGCAGTTTTGATCATTGCATTCGTCTTCCAGGCTGTGTTGATCCTGATATTAAGGTCAATCAACTCTGGCAGTCCCCTGGCTAATGTGCCATTCTTGATGGGTTTAGTGGTGTTAATCGGCGCAAATTATGGGGCTAATCTGGCTGTTTTCCCGGTGATCACCAAGGATTATTATGGTCAGCAATATCTGGCGATGAATTACGGCCTGGTGTATACGGCCTGGGGTTTGGGTGGGTTTATGATCTCTCAACTTGCCGGCACGTTTAAGGATATGTTTGGTGATTTCAATCATGCCTACCTGATGGCCGCCGGGATCCTCTTATTGGCTGCCCTTATGATGGCCGGCATCAAATCACCACAACCGAAAACGGCAGTTTATGATGAGGGCAAATTGGACAGGGGGCCTGCTCTATCCGGCGATGCCGGGGTCAGTCCATAAATATTGATTCTGGATTTTGTGCCAGGAAAAATAACAGGATCAGCATATCGATAGGATAAACAAGGCCAGGACAAGCGCAGTCTCAATGCTTGCCCTGGCTTTTTCATCATCCAATGAGCAATTAATTATGCATGCTTTACGAATTGAAATCCAGAAAGGAACTAGCCATTTCCAGATCGATTCGATAAAAGAAGAGCCGATATTATTAGGGTCAAGATACCTTAAGCATCAAAGCACCTTTATCCATTCGCGTAGAGACAGGTACTTCAGAAAAGTATCAATAGGTTAGTTCATCAAAACCCGATGTTATGGTGAAAATTTAGTATATGCGGAGCAAAGAGCTTTATCAGACAATCAGTTTCATTGTCCGATATCTCTGCGCGTGGTAGAATTCGTTTGAATAAAATCATTTGGAGGTACTATGGAACAGCAGGTCGCAACATTCAAAGTTAAAAAGGGACTGGCGCAGATGTTGAAAGGCGGGGTGATCATGGACGTGGTTACACCTGACCACGCAAAGATTGCTGAAGATGCCGGCGCCGTAGCTGTGATGGCTCTGGAAAGGGTGCCCGCGGATATTCGCGCGCACGGTGGCGTCGCCCGTATGAGCGACCCTGAACTAATTATGCAGATCATGGATGCCGTTTCCATCCCCGTCATGGCAAAGTGCCGGATTGGGCATTTTGTGGAAGCGCAGATCCTGGAATCTTTGGGTGTGGACTATCTTGATGAATCAGAAGTGCTTACACCGGCGGATGAAGCCCATCACATCAACAAGCATAATTTTAAAGTGCCTTTTGTCTGTGGGTGCCGAAACCTCGGAGAAGCCTTACGCCGGATTGGTGAAGGCGCAGCGATGATGCGCACCAAGGGTGAAGCTGGCACCGGTGATGTGGTTGAAGCCGTTCGCCATGCCCGTACTGTTTTAGGCGATATCAAACGTCTGCAAAATATGCCAGAGGAAGAGTTAATGTCCTTTGCCAAGGAAATCAGCGCGCCTTATGATCTGGTTAAAGAAACCCGTGATCTGGGACGTTTACCCGTGGTCAATTTTGCAGCAGGCGGAATTGCCACCCCTGCTGATGCGGGTTTGATGATGCAATTAGGTGTGGATGGTGTTTTTGTTGGTTCTGGCATTTTTAAATCTGGTGATCCGGCCAAACGCGCCCAGGCTATTGTCAGGGCAACCACCCATTACAACGACCCTGCGATCCTGGCAGAAGTCAGCCGTAACCTGGGTGATGCGATGGTTGGCCGCCAGGTGACTGACATTCCCGAAGCCGAACTGATCGCAACCCGGGGCTGGTAGCACAATCGAGACAAGCATGAACATCGGCGTCCTTTCATTACAGGGCGATTTTATCGAACATTATCAGGTTCTTCAGGCACTCGGTGTAACCCCTCGCATGGTGCGTTTGCCGAAAGATCTGGAAGGCTTACAGGGTTTGATCTTGCCCGGTGGAGAATCAACGACGATTGGGAAGCTGGCCACTGCCTTTGACCTGATGGAGCCGATACGCCAGTTTGGAAAATCCCATGCCATCTGGGGTACCTGTGCTGGGGCTATTCTTCTCTCAAAAGATGCAGAGCGAGACCAGCCCCTTCTAAACCTGATGGATATCACGGTTGCTCGTAATGCCTTTGGCCGGCAGGTTGATAGTTTTGAGGTTGACCTGCCAGCATCCTTCTTACAGGATGGCCTTGAGATGCCTTTTCATGCGGTTTTTATCCGGGCACCGATCATTCGTTCTGTGACTGGCGAAGCTGAAATTTTATTGACATTACCGGATGGACAGATCATTGCTGCACAACAGGGCAACCTGCTGGCCACCTCATTCCATCCTGAACTGACGGATGATTATCGGTTCCATCAATATTTTTTGGAGTTAGTAAGATCATAAACGTGCGTCCGATCCTCTGGTATGACTGGCCCTATATTTTCCGACACCGCCGTGAACTTCAAAGCCTGGATAATGTATTATTATTGACGCGCGGCACTCCCCTTTCATGGACACATCTCTTATCCACCATTCGACCGGATGAACATGTCTTCACAGGTGCCTATGATCCGGATAACAGTTCAACACGGCTAATCGGACAGATTCATCAGTCCCTGATGATGCCCAGTGCGCAAATTAATTATCTGCTTCATGTGGAAGAATCTGACCCGGGCGATTTAATCCACCTGTTGGATGGGCTGGTCGAACAGGCCGGGCAATGGGGAGCAAAGCAGGTCCTGGCTGATCTGCCGGTGAATTCATCTGCTTTTGCGTGTTTCAGGGAGTCTGGCTTTTCAGTTATTGCCAAACAACGTATCTTTCAATGTAACCCGACACAAGAACTCGCTCAGGATCAAGAAAAAACCTGGCGAATCTGGACAAGTGTGGATATTCAAGCCATGCGCGGTCTGTATTACACGCTGGTACCCCCGTTAATTCAGCATGTGGAGCCCATGACCCGGCGTGAAATGTTAGGTCTGGTGCACTTCAGTCACAAAGGAGAAATCCAGGCTTATGCCGATCTGGTATCTGGCCCGGCTGGGGTGTGGGTGCTCCCGGTTATCCACCCGCAAATACAGGAGAATATTACCGAACTGCTGTCGCAAATGCTGGCCAGTTTACCCGGTGTCAATGGGAGGCCGGTGTATATCAATGTACGGTCATATCAACCTTGGGTGGAGCACGCCCTGGAGGATTTATCAGCAGTGCCCGGACCTGAACAGGCTATGCTTGTCAGGTATATCGCGTTGCGAAACCGGGTCAGTGCTGGTTTTTCGTATGCCCGTGTTGAGAATGGAAACCCTGAACCAACCTTTCCTCTGGCACCTATCCAGAAACCATGATTGATATTTATGGTCAGATCGTTAAAATGAGATCAAAGGCTATGTTAACATTCATCGGATAAAATAATTCATTACGTAAACCAAATAAATTGGTAAGATAATTTGAACTCGGATAAATAATTTGAAACAATATATGCTAGAACACCAAAAAATTACAGATGATCTTGACTTGCTATTGGAAGTTTTACCACCACGGATCTCCGAAGTCGTGCGGGAATTGGATGACAGTGATAATTTACTGGAAATTGTGATGGATCTGGGTCGACGACCCAAAGCCCGTTTTGTTCATCGTGAGGCTGTCCTGAGCGAAGTAGAGATCAGCTATGAAGACATCAAAGAAATCACCAGCTCAATCAGCGAATTTGACGCAGACAATCGGGCAGGTATAGAACGGACCCTTCACCGAATTTCAGCCATTCGGAACCGTCACCATGAGGTGGTTGGTCTGACGTGCCGGATCGGTCGAGCAGTCTATGGGACCAGTGACATTATTCAGGATTTAATCGAATCCGGAGCCAGCATCCTCATATTGGGACGGCCGGGCGTTGGCAAAACAACCATCTTGCGGGAAGCTGCCCGCATTCTGGCTGATTCAGCCCGGGTGATTATCGTCGACACAAGTAATGAGATCGGCGGTGACGGTGATGTGCCCCATCCCGCCATTGGCGCATCCCGCCGGATGCAGGTTGCCAAACCTTCCTTACAACACGAGGTGATGATCGAAGCTGTTGAGAATCATAATCCTGAAGTGATTGTGATCGATGAAATCGGTCGTGAACTGGAAGCGATGGCAGCCCGTACGATTGCCGAGCGCGGCGTTCAATTGATTGGGACGGCCCATGGCAATACCCTTGAAAACCTGCTTCTGAACCCGACGCTTTCGGACCTGATCGGTGGGATCGAATCGGTCACCCTTTCAGACGACGAAGCTCGCCGGCGCGGCACTCAGAAGACCGTGCTTGAGCGGAGAGCACCGCCCACCTTTGATGTCCTCGTAGAAATTCAAGACCGCAACCGCATCGCGGTACAGAGCGATGTGGCTGCGGCTGTTGATGCCATCTTACGCGGTTACCCGCTCCCACCTGAAATTCGGTACCGGGATGATGAGAATAAAATCCATACGCAGAAACCTTCAGCACCCAAACTCAGTACTGCTGCTCAGTCCATCAGTCGGGGCAGCAAGCGGGATACTGCGCCTTTCTCAAGGTCAACCGTCAGCCAACGTCAGCAGTCAGGGACACAACGAGCAGAGGTATTTGAAGAATCCCTTGATTTAATGCAAGAAGAGCAGCAAGCGCTTAAACCCGTTGATATTTATCCGTATGGTGTGGCCCGTAACCGCTTATTGCAAGCGGCCAAGCAATTGAAGGTGCCAGCCAGGATTGTGCGGAACTTAAAGGATGGAGATGCGCTGCTCACCCTGCGGCGATATTATCGTGAAAGGCAACAACCTGTGATCGAAGCGGAACAAAGAGGAATGCCGATCTTTGTGTTGCGTTCGAATACCAGTCAACAAATGGAACAGTTTCTGGTCGATTTGTTTAACCTTTCCAGCGCGAATGGTAAACAAACCCAGGAAACAGCCATGGTTGACCAGACTCAGGCTGCCATCCAGGCTGTTCTGAATGGTGAGCGTTGGGTTGATTTGCAGCCGGCATCTTCAACGGTTCGCAGACTGCAGCACGAAATGGCACGCCAGGCCGATCTGGTTTCCCATTCTTATGGGAAAGAACCCAACCGGCATGTCAGAATTTTCAGGGATTGATCATGTTCATCACCTTAGAAGGGCCGGAAGGCAGCGGAAAATCTTCTCAATTACCAGCACTCGCAGATTTCCTGCGGGATGAAGGGTATCAGGTGATTGTCACGCGGGAACCAGGGGGAACTGCTGTGGGTGATCAAATCCGGGAAGTGTTGATGAACCTCAAGAATGTATCTATCATTCCCCGCACAGAGATTCTGCTTTTTTTGGCCGCTCGCGCCCAGCATGTGGAAGAATTGATCCGCCCATCTCTGGCAGCCGGAAAGATCGTGCTTTGTGATCGTTATGGGGATTCAACCCTGGCTTACCAGGGCTATGGTCATAAAAAGGATCTGCCAACTTTAAGGTCACTGCTGGCTTATGCCACAGGTGGTTTAAAGCCAGATCTGACCCTGCTGATTGATGTGCCGGTCAAAGAAGGGCTGGTGCGTAAACGTGATAACGCATCTGAATGGAATCGCCTGGATGCTTATGATCTGGCATTTCATGAACGTGTTCGGCTGGGTTATTTTGCCCTGGCAGAGGAAGAACCAAATCGCTGGCTGGTCATTGACGCCAGGAAGGATAAAGAAGAAGTTCAACAGGCCATGCGAAAAGCTGTGAAACAAAGGCTGGAACAGACCTAGTCAAACCACACCACCCACGATCAGTTTAATGATGTGGCAAGTGGAGGTTAACAAAAGAAAGGTTTTTAATGGTTAAGAAAATTTTATTCGTTTGGATAGTTGGCTTATTGTTGATCTCAGCCTGTGTACCGGCCACACCTGAACCAGTCGATCCACCCGTACCAACACCGACCGAAACTGTAGAAGTCGATGAACGGGAGCCCGATGAGATAGCACCCACTGATGAGATGGCCTGTTTGACGGTTTATGATTATCAAACTTCACCGGAAACCGATCAATATCAAGACATAGCTGATCAATTGCCCCCGGTCACAGATGATGATTGGATCCATGGCAACCCGGATGCACCGATCAC
>SKPR01000109.1 GCA_007119455.1 Candidatus Brevefilum sp.
CTGAGCAATTTCCTGGTTTGAACCCACATCCGGATTATCGCCTGAAGGAAGATCCTCCCTAAAAATTCCGCAAAATCGGACCATTTCCAGGATGAGTGTTTCTGCCAGTGCCTCGATATTCTCTTCGAATTGCCCCCATTCAGCAATAATGCAATTGCTGGGTGAAGATGTGGTCAGTATCATACCAGGTGATCCACTGCTGACGGCCTTAATCCCGGTCTGGGTGGGAGGGTCGCCAGTTACGAGACGGTCCACCAGGCCGATGTTCAGCGCGCGGTTATTATTGACACTCTCAGCAATCATATAGCTGCAATCTGCCAGGTCAGTGTCCAGATTGACTGTTGAAAAGGTTTCCAGCTCATCGGGTGCGGGGTGATAGATAATAATCTCACCAGGGGAGAGATTCATGGGTTCCATCTGTTTAGAGAGCGCTTCATGAATCCGGGTGGTGAAATGATCCAGACGTTCTTCCTCATAGAAACGTCCGTTTTCGATTGCCAGCCAGAAGTTGAGATCGATTACCTGTTTATCCAGGTATCGTCCGGATCGGACGATTGCCTGTATCTCCTGAAGTGGGCGCCCATTCTTGCTGGTGTAAGAAAAACGATATGCGCCTGTTTGCAGAACCTGATGCTGATTACATGGGAAAAAGAGACAGACTTCACCCTGACGACCCAGTAAGGGGCGGGTGAATACCGAGCTATTTAGCACATCGGAATCAGGGTCATAATGATATAGACATGGTCCATCAGGGGCGTTGATTTCTGTCAGAAAGACCGTATCGTTGGGTGAGGTTGACCGGGCTGCGATCAGGTAGGATATGTCATCCTTTTCAATCGAGAGCAGGAAATCGCCTTCTAACCGAATCGTCTGAAAAATCTCAATGGTTAGATCAGGATGTTCATCATAAACGAGATGTTCCACGCGCGGTTTAAACTGGGGATGGAACTGGACCTGTGATTTCAGTGCCTGGAAAATCTGCTCTCCGTGATCAGGCCAGAAGTCGGCTGTTGATATCACGAGGATGAAGAAAAACTGGTTGATATAAGGTGAGCAGATCAAGGCTCTGCCAAGGCCATCCTCATCAGCATTGACAAAATGAATGTCGTTGAGAAACCCTGTGATGCCCTGGATTTTATCAGTCCCGGCTTTATCCAAACCATAGGCGTCAAAATTATCCATGAAATCCCCCGCCAGCTCATCATTCAGCTCAGCGATGGAAACATCCTGATCCAGTTCGCCGCCGACCATGAAGATCTCAAGATTGCCATCTTCAGAATACATATAAACGGATCCGTCCAGTTCGAGTTCAAAGCCAGAAATTGGCTTAAAACTAAACCCCGCTTCATCAATCAGGATTTCATCATTAAAATGTATATGGGACGTTGTTCTCTGGTCCTGGTTTGGTCGCTCGGTTGGTTCAATCATCACGTTTAATTCGACTACCTCATATTGAGCTTCGATTGGTCTCATTTTACACCAGATAGCGTCTGTTTACCATTATCCCTGACAGGTCATCTGAATCGTGATTGGCTTTTGCCTGTGTGGGCGAGGTGGCTCTGTTTTCTGGTAACATTCTAGTGGTTTACCTATTTGAGAAAGGTGTATGTTTATCATGAAGCAACCCGACTTCCCCATTTTGGGATTTGATGGTGAGAGAGAGGCGATTCTTGAACCCGGCAATCTCATTTCAGCAGCAGATGTACCGGAGCATTGTGTGATTTGTTTTTTCGCTGAGGTGATTGATTGGCTGGTCGAGACCCATGATGCCCGGATTGTGGCCAAATCGAAATCAGAGATTGGTGAACACCCTCTCTATGAAATCGAATTCAAAGGTAGCAGATTAGCTTTCTTTCATCCGGGAATTGGTGCGCCGCTGGCGACTGCGTTGTTGGAAGAGACGATTGCCCGGGGATGCCGAAAGTTTATTGCTTGTGGGGGATGTGGTGTGCTTGATAAGGAAATTGCCGTTGGGCATCTCTTATTGCCGGTTGCCGCCATCCGTGATGAGGGCACTTCCTATCATTATCTGCCACCTTCACGTGAGGTGATGGCTGACCCAAAGGGATTGGCAGCCATTGAAACGGTTTTAGCGCGCCACCAGATTGATTACCTGCGTACTAAAACATGGACAACCGACGCCATTTACCGCGAAACACCAGCCAAAGCCTCAGCTTATCGGGCTGAAGGGTGCTTGGGGGTTGAAATGGAAGCCGCAGCATTTTTTGCCGTGGCTCAATTCCGAAATGTGGATTTCGGCCAGATCCTCTATGGTGGTGATGCGGTGATCCCCAACGCCTGGGATGGTCGCACCTGGGAATCCCGATCAGATATTCGCCAAAACCTGTTCTGGTTGGCAGCCGAGGCTGTCTTCGAGCTTTGACCATTCGGCACAGGCGTCATTGGGCGTTCCGAATTTTGAACTCAGGGACATACCCGCTGTGTTTGAATTACCAGATTTAAGCCATAAACGCCCCGAAAGAAGAATAAATTATTTGCTTTTTAATGGTGGTATATCATAATTGAAATACACAAGGAGGTTGAGTGATGAATTTATCGTCCCGGGTTTTATCCAGATTGATGAAACATCAAATCGATACCCTTCCCCTTGGGGAGGAATTGACACTCCCATTTTATGATGGTTTATCGCTCGTAAACATTCCCAGCACGATTGCCCAACTGCTGGATGCACCGGGATTTGGAAAACCACCCATTGATACTGAAATCCTGCAAACCCTGGGTGGACCATACGAGAAAATTATCCTGTTGCTGGTCGACGCAATGGGATTTCATCTTTTCCAGGCGATGATGGACCAGGAGAAAGACCTGGTTTGGCGGAGATACCTTGACCGTGCAGTTTTCAGTCCCCTTACCAGTGTCTGTCCTTCCACAACGGCTTCAGCGCTGACTTCCTTATGGACCGGTGAAGCCCCAATCGCACATGGCATCATCGGTTACGAAATGTGGGCCAAGGAATTTGGCATGGTGATCAATAATATTCATCAATCTGCCGCCAGTGCCAGGCATGATACAGGGGGCTTGTCACGATCGGGCTTCGAACCACATGAGTTTCTGGATGTTCCATTATTGGGTCCGCATTTATTGGAGAATGGCGTTTTCCCCACAACCTTCATCCATTCAAGAATAGCCCACTCCGGTTTATCGGTGATGCAGATGGTTGATGTGGATGTTCAGGCTTATATCAACGAGTCCGACCTTTTCATCAGTCTCTCTGATTATGTCAACAGCCGAAACGGAAAACGTGATTATATTTATACCTACTACAGCGATATCGACACCCTGATGCACCAGTACAATGAGGATGATGAACGGATCAGGCTCCAGTTTCGGGCGTTCTCATCGATATTCGAAGAAGCTTTTTTAAACAGACTGTCTGACAAAGTAGCTCGTGATACCCTGTTGATATTAATGGCCGATCATGGATCGAAAAAGACGCCCATCTATGAGCACTTTGATCTCATCAATCACCCTGATTTGACGGATTGTCTGGTGATGCAGCCAACCTGTGAACACCGTTTGCCGATATTATTCATCAAACCCGGCAGGATTGATTTCGTGAAGGATTATTTTGCCGCCACCTGGCCGGAGGATTTTGTGCTGATTGATCCGGAAAAGGCGATCGAAGATGGCCTGTTCGGGAAAGGCCCTTTTCGAGAGAACGTGCGAGAACGCTTAGGTGATTTGATCGTGGTACCCAGGACGGATTCATATTTATGGTGGTCATCAAAACCGAATCATATGGCCGGGCGTCATGGCGGATTGAGCCGTGAAGAGATGCTGGTCCCGTTTTATGCTTTACCGCTGCGTGAATTATTTTAAGCCGTGGTCAGATACCGGCCCAACTCCCAATCGGTCACATTAGTTCGGAAGGCCTCCCACTCGGTTCGCCTGGCATTCAGAAAGGCATCTGTCAGGTCTGGACCAAGCGCCTCAAGCAGAACCTGATCCGCTTCAAAGGCATTCAAGGCTTCGAAAAGCGATCCAGGCAGCATATCAATCCCGAGATCAAGCCGGACTTCATCTGAAAGTTCATATACATTTAACTGATTCAGGGGCTTGGGGCATTCCAGTTCTCGCCTGACCCCATCCATGCCGGCAGCCAGCATGGCATTGAACGCCAGATAGGGATTGGTAGAGGGGTCCGGGCAGCGTAATTCCAAACGTACCGTGTCTGGCCGGTTGGGCATTGGTTGGGGGATGCGGATCAAAGCAGAGCGGTTGACCTGTGCCCAGCCGATATAGACTGGTGCTTCATAACCGGGCACCAATCGCTTATATGAATTTACCGTCGGTGCAACAATCGCTGAGAGGGCTTTGGCATGATAGAGCTGTCCCGCGATGAACTGGTAGGCCAGGTTTGAGAGCTGGAAGGAATCATCGGCATTATAGAACAGGTTCTCACCTTCGTCATTAAATATTGATTGGTGGCAATGCATGCCGGACCCGTTGATTCCGAACACGGGCTTGGGCATGAAGGATGCGATCAGGCCATGCTGGGCCGCTATCGCCTTGACAGCATATTTGAGAGTTAGCACATTGTCGGCAGTTTTAAGGGCATCAGCAAAATGAAAGTCAATTTCATGTTGGCCCAGCGCAACCTCATGGTGACCGACCTCAACTTCTAACCCCATGTCACTCAGGGCTGCCATTAATTCTGTCCGAACCTGGACGGCTTCATCATTGGCTGAGAAATCAAAATATCCGCCAATATCATGTGGAACAGGACGGATGGTTTCTTTGCCATTCTGTAAAAAGAGGAAAAACTCAGGTTCCGGCCCGATATTTAAGATGAAGCCATATTCTTCCTTCAGGTGGGCGAGCTTTCGTTTGAGTGCTCCACGAGGATCGCCAGCAAAAGGTTCGCCATTGGGCAGATAAATGTCACACAAGACACGGGCGCGTTTCATTTCATCTGGCGTCCACGGCAGGATAGCATAGGTGTCGGGATCAATAATCAGGTGCATGTCGCTTTCCTGAATCCGGGCAAAGCCTTCAACGGATGAACCATCAAACCAGATCCCGTTTTTTAATGCAGACTCGATCTGGTTTAAAGGACCATCCACGCTTTTTACGACGCCGTTCACATCGGTGAATTGAAAAGAAATAAACTTGATATTGTCCTGATTGATTTTTTCTAACAATTCTTTGTGGTCCATAATTAACTCCTTATATTAATCGGTTTGATTGATCCGCCGAAGCAAACCGATTCACCGTAACTGGTGCAGTGATACACCAAAACATACGGCAACCGGGATTTTGCACCACAATGGTTGCTTTGTCCTATGTGTCGCCACACAGTTTTGAACACCATGCTATCAAAAGGGAAAACTTGGACCCGTGCTCAGGTCCAGGAGGCATCCGCTGATCGATCGATTTTTCCCGAAATTCACGGGTTAGCGCCTTCTTCGCAGAAGGGAACCTCCACCTCGTCGTCTCATCCTGATTATTGATGAGAGTCAGCCGCTTGATTTCCTGATATTAACTTGTTATCTCACCAACCCTGCTTCTATCAAAATGGTATTTAGCTCCGGCATACCTTATTGATGAAAAAATTTATACCATGAATCCGCTATCCTGACCAGAAATATTTTGTGGTTGTTAATACATTCTTAGCATATTGAACCTTAAAATATTATTATTCTATTGACATAGAACAAAAGTTCTGTATAATTAGAACATAAGTTCTTTGTTTAGTAAAGCCGAGGTCATTATGACGATTTCACAAAGTTTGGTCACAACCTCTTTACAAGGTCAAAAGGTTTTGCGCCCCAATCTCTTTCCTGCACGGACATCTCGAAACACGCAAGTTGTGACAACCGGGCAGTTGATCCGAAATGCCCTGCCTGTGCCTGACGGATCAATCTTACTCGGGCTATGCCCGGACAGATTGCCATTCCTGATCGAACTCACCGAACCCGCAATTGGCGCTATTCTTGTTGCCAGCGATGAGGGACAGGGTAAAACACACCAATTGCAGATCATCGTCGATTCCGCACTCCGAATGAATGCCCCCAAGGATTTTCAGGTCTTTATCTTGACTTCAAATCCAGATGAATGGAACAGCACTTTTCATTCCAACCAGTCGAGAAAATACTTGCAGGGAATGACCAGCTGGTATGCGGCCGATGCGCCAGCTCTGATTGACACAGCCCTGCAACTGGCTGAATCTCGGCGTCAAGGTGACCTGATGGGCGCACGTATCCTCTTCATCCTTGACGATCTTGAAAGGGTCAACGAATTACCCTATGAAACCCAGATCAACCTTCACTGGCTTCTTGAATATGGCCCACAATCCAATGTCTGGATGATCGCAGCAGTCAAAGCTGGGTTGGCAGGCTCTTTACGTTACTGGATCGATGTTTTCCGGACCAGGATTATCGGCCGAGTTTTGTCCCAAGAGAATGCATCCATTCTGGCGACAAAAAAAGAGGTGCTGGCAGATTGCTTATCACCCGGTGAATTCAAGGTCTGGACTGGTCATGATTGGCGATCTTACCGTTTGCCGGTGATTGGTGATTAATTTATTGATAGGAGGCAGTGATGGATATTGGCATGTTGTGGTTCGATAATGATCCCAAATCAGATCTGGGTACAAAAATCAGCCGGGCAGCTGCTTATTATCAGCATAAATATGGTGAGAGTCCGAACTTATGTTTTGTACATCCCAGCATGATCCCAGAACAAAAAGAAACAGCTGGAGAAATTGAAGTTTGTTCAAACCATTCAATGCTGCCCAATCATTTCTGGATCGGGGTTGAGCAGCAGGTTCAGCTAATAGTCTGAGGAAAATTGATATTAGGTTGTATTGCCAGCCAATCAGCCTTAAGAATTTCCGTCTTTCATAACGGTTGTTGAGAATCCTGAAAAGAGATTTCAATCTTGGTACCAGAATACTGCTCAGCCTTTGTCTCAATCAACGGCTGGTTGCAGGTCTAAGTCCTCACGGTAAGTGATTTTCCGAAAGCCATAGGAGTTGATAATTTTTGTTTTCCCCGTTATTGATTCGGTGATGATGTCCGGACGATACACATGAACATGGCCATGCAGGTGGTAGGTGGGATGAAAGACTTTAATCAACCATAAGAAGGCCTTAACCCCCTTATGCGCGGGATCATCCTGGTCATGAATTCCCCATGGTGGTGCATGTGTGATGAAGATATCCAAAAACCGGCCGTATCTTACCTTGTTCCACAACAGTTTTGGCAGCAATTGAGACACCATCACCCACATTTCAAATTGGCTATACTGATAATCTCCCAGATTGTATCTTAAAGAGCCCTGGATACCGCTGAGGAGCAACCCTGTTTTTGGGTCACGAATTACTTTTTTATGTAAATCAATGGCCCCCCACGGCGCTTCTCTTGATCCTGCACAACCATATTCAATTTTCTTAGCGTGATTGCCTCTCACAAAATAAAGGGGGATGTCAAGGGAGCTGACAATATATTCCAGGTAAAAATAAGAAAGATCGCCACAACTGACGGCCAGATCGATATCCTCAAATCTTTGCTTGATTTGAGGACTGTAAATGCGTGAACACTCTCTATCACTGACCGCCAAAAGTTTCATGATCTGATTTTATTTTATTACAGATTAGATTGTTAGGGTGATTATTGTACAGATGATTTGAGAAAACCTGAAAAGCTTAATCCCCGATGGCGACAGCCAGGGCAATGGCCTTGTTACGGTCATGGCTGATACTGATTGACCAGGTTTTCAGTCCGATTTGATCGGCAATGATTTTCGCATTGCCATGTAGTTCCAGGGTGGGCTGACCAGTGGGCAGGTGAATAATTTCGATGTCCTGCCAGCTTACATGACCGATGCCGGTCCCCAAAGCTTTAGACACAGCTTCTTTGGCGGCAAAGAGACCAGTCAGGGAATCAGTCTGGTTTCGTGCCTGTTTTATCTCTTGCGGTGTAAAAACACGCTGGATGAAACGCTCACGGATTGCAGGACGGATTTCATCCAACCGTGAGATCTCTACTGTATCAATTCCGCTACGCAGCTTCATACCAGAATCCTATGGGCCTTAATCCTATGGACCAGCCACGGCAATCGCCAGGCGGTCCGGGTCCAGATAATTCCGACTTGCATCCAAAACGTCCTGGGCTGTCACTGCCGCCACCTCGTCAGGATACTTGATAAAATAATCCAAGCCAAGCCCAAAGTGTTCCATGTTCAGTAAGGATATCGCCACCCCGCTATTGGATTCCAGGAGCAGTGGCATCCGGCCCAGGAAATAGGATTTACTGTCAGACAGCTCGTCTTCAGTTACCGGTTCCTGGACAAAATGCCTGACCTCATCCGTGATCAATGAGATTGTTTCATCGATATTGGCAGGGTTTATCCCGGCGATCATTTCCCAGGCACCTGGGCCGATGCTGACGCTGAGGGATGAATAGGCATAATAAGCCAGTCCAGCCTCTTCTCTTACCCGGTGCCCTAACCGACCCATCATACCAAATTCTCCCAGGATATTATTTCCTATGCGGAGCGCCTGATAGTCCGGAGAAAGGCGCTCGGGTGCCAGGCTTCCCATTACGATGTCGGCCTGCGATTTTCCCGGAATGCTGACGGCTTTCCGGGTTGTTTTTTGGATCGGGATGCCCTCTGCTATTTTAGGTGCAGGTTCTTGATTGGGGTTTGTCCAATCACCCAGGGTTTCTCGAACAGCATCGACAGCAACTTGGGCATCCACAGCACCCACAATGACCACGGCCATGTTCATGGGTCCGTAGGTGCGATGATAAAAATCCACCAGATCTTCTCGCTGGATGGCCTGGACAGTTTCCGGGTAGCCTTCTTCGGGACGCTGGTAAGGGTGGCCAGCGTAAACAATTTGGTCGAATAAAAGGGCCGCCATGGCAGACGTGTTTTGCGCACGGATCGCCAGACCGGTCAGCAATTGGGTCTTCTGGCGGTTGAACTCCTTTTCAGGAAAGGTGGGTGATCGCAGACAATCTGCGATCAGGGATAATAGCAATGAAAGATCTTCACTTAAACA
>SKPR01000064.1 GCA_007119455.1 Candidatus Brevefilum sp.
AAAAAACGTCCAACGCCACGAAAGCTGGTCGGTCAGAAAACCACCAAGAAGAGGACCAATGACGGTCGAAATACCGCTCCAACCTGACCAGGCGCCAATCGCCTGCCCCCGCTTTTCAGCGTTTGTGAAGATGACCCGTATCAGGGCCAGCGACTCAGGCACCATCAATGCGCCAGCGATCCCCTGAACGGCGCGAAAACCGATCAATAATGGCGCGCTGTTGACCAATCCGCAGGCGAAGGATGCTGTCCCGAAGCCAGCCAGGCCGATCAGACACATCCGCCTGCGACCAAATCGATCACCCAAAGCACCGCCGAGAATCAAAAGTGAGGCGAGGGTGATCAGATAGCCATCAATTACCCATTGCAAATCAGAAAGGGTGGCATCTAAACTGCGGCCAATCGCTGGAAGGGCTACCTTGATACTCGTAGAACTTAAAAATACGATCCCGGAAGCCAGGATGGTGGCGATCAAGGTCCATTTTTTTTCCTGATCTGTTGCGCTTGAGTCCAATTGAAATCCTTAATTTTATTTATTTCAGTAAAATTTGCCGGATACTGTTTACTCCCCACAGCCATAATGCCAGTGACGTCCGTCCTGTTCGATGAACCCCTCTGCCTGCTCCGGCCCCCAACTACCTGGAGAATAGCGATGGCAGGGTGGACCATCAGGGCTTTGCCATCTTTCCAAAACCGGGTCAATGATGCGCCAGGCTAATTCGATTTCATCTGCGCGGGTAAAGAGGGTGGCATCACCTGAAATGGCATCCAGCAGCAGGCGTTCATAAGCTTCTGGTAAATCACGTTCTTCGAAATCCTGGGCGAAAGCATAGTCGATATCAGCGCTGTGGGTTTCCATCCCGGCACCGGGTTGCTTGGTTTGAAGGCTTAATTTGATGCCTTCGTTAGGCTGGATGCATAAGTAAAGGATATTGGGTGGGAGTTCTTCCCGATCCCCCAGGGGGAACATCAGGTGCGGAACCCGTTTAAATTCGATCACGATCGAGGTCGATTTTGTGGCCAGGCGTTTGCCAGAGCGCAGGTAAAAGGGGACGTTCTTCCAGCGCCAGTTATCGATAAACAGGCGTAGTGCAGCAAAGGTGGCGGTTTTCGAATCGTCGTCCACGTCCTTTTCCTGTCGGTAGGCTTTGACACCGTCACCTGAGCCATATTGTCCTCTCAGATTACGGTCGATGGGCCGCACGGCCCGTAAAACATCAACCTTTTTATCGCGAAATGTTTCCGCTTCAAACGCGACAGGGGGTTCAATGGTCGTCAGGGCTAAAAGCTGCATGACATGATTCTGGAACATGTCACGCAGAACACCAGTCTGGTCGTAAAAACCAGCCCGTTGACCAACACCCACGCTTTCAGCAACGGTGATCTGGATATTGTCGATGTAATTATGATTCCAGATAGGCTCAAAGATGGCATTTGCAAAGCGCAGGGTCATGAGGTTCTGAACGGTTTCTTTACCGAGGTAGTGATCAATTCGATAAACCTGGCTTTCGCTGAATGCAGTATGAATGGTTTTATTCAACTCGCGTGCACTCTCGAGATTGGTGCCAAAGGGTTTTTCGACCACGATATGCGACCAGCCCTGCTCACTCTGGTTCAGTCCTGAACGACCCATTTGTTCGACGACTTCGGTAAATACAGCAGGTGGAATGGCCATGTGGAATAGACGATTACCGCCTGTACCGAAATTTTCATCATTCTGGGCGATACGCTCTGCTAATTGCTGATAAGTATCCGGATCATCATAATCTCCGACCAGGTAAGAAATGCGGCTGGCAAAACTATCCCAGTTTTCGCAGTCATCTGCTGGCTTGAGCCGTGCATTTTTACTGACGCCCTGGAAGAGATGTTCACGAAAAGCCTGATCGTCAAATTCAGTGCGAGCGACACCGATCACCTGGGTGGATGCGGATAGCAGTTCATCACAGGAAAGGCTGTATAAGGCCGGGATGAGCTTCCGCTGGGTCAGATCACCTGAAGCACCAAATATGACAATCGTTACCGGTGGTGGATTTTCTTTTTGAATGCTGGTGTGGGGTTGGGTCAATTGAGTCTGCCTTCATCTACTAGCCGCGTTTAATTAAAAGCATGTAACATCCATCTGTAATGGCGTTTATATTGATCTTATTGGCGCTCTGGGGCACCAATTGGTGGCTGATGTTTGCAGAAGGTTGGTTTTGGGTTGATTAATGTTGTTTGGCAGGAAGTCAAGGATTAACGGGCATCCCTGTGGGGGGCAATAACACCGGTGGCAATTTCTTAGGTAAATGGGTAGAATTGATCAGGATTTTACAATTTGTTTATCCTAGTTAAGAACGGTATTTACCTTTCTTAATTTGAGATTTTAGCTGAAAGGAAAAATACATGCCAGGTGTGACAAAGGATCGCGTATTACAGGCGCTCAGCCAGGTGCAGGACCCGGAATTACACCGGGACCTGGTTTCACTGGGTATGGTGAAGGATGTCGCCATTGAAAACGCGACTGTCTCATTTACCATTGAGCTGACCACCCCGGCCTGCCCCCTCAGGCAGCAAATCCAGCGGGATGCTGAACAAGCGGTGATGGCCCTGGAAGGTGTCGATTCGGTGAGGGTCACCATGGGCGCAAAGGTGCCTGGGGATGAGAAAATCAAAGATCTGGCGATCAAGAATATCATTGCGGTGGGATCGGGTAAAGGCGGGGTGGGCAAATCCACCGTGGCTGTTAATATGGCGGTCGCGCTAAGCCAATGCGGTGCCAGTGTCGGCTTACTTGATGCGGATATTTACGGCCCTAATGTGCCGATGATGATGGGTGTGGAGGCATTGCCGCCATCCCCCAAAGAAAAAGGCATTCAACCCGCATTGGCATATGGCGTCAAGGTGATGTCGATCGGGTTCATGGTCAGCCCGGGACAACCCTTGATCTGGCGGGGGCCCATGCTGCATTCAGCGATCAAACAATTTTTGATGGATGTGGACTGGGGAGAGCTGGATTATTTGATTATTGATCTCCCACCGGGAACGGGCGATGTGCAGCTTTCCCTGGTACAAACTGTGCCCCTCAGCGGTGGAGTGATCGTCACCATGCCGCAGCAGGTTTCCTTTGATGATGCAGCCCGAGCAGTTTCGATGTTTAAGAAGTTGGATGTGCCGATTTTGGGCGTGGTTGAGAACATGAGCTACCTCAAATTGGAGGACGGCTCACTCAGGCGACTTTTCGGCGAGGGGGGCGGTGAGCAACTGGCCCGGATGGCTGGTTCCCCGCTCCTGGCAGAGATCCCCATTGACGAAGGCATCCGTGAAGGCGGCGACCAGGGTGAACCGGTGGTGGCGTCAGCACCTGAATCCCCCGGGGCGAAAGCTCTGAATGCATTGGCGATGTCGGTGGCTGCCCGGATGAGTATGACCTTACGAGGATAATTATCGCGTGAGGTTAAAACACCAGCATGTTATAATCACGTTATGAGTCATAGCAATATTATTGGCGTTCAATTTGAAGAAGTCGGCAAAATTTATTATTTTGACGCGTCCCGTTTTCCGGACCTCAAACCTGGGGATCCGGTGGTCGTTCGAACCAGCCGGGGTTTACAGCTCGCGCATACGGTTCAGGCCAACCTCGATGTCAGCGACCTGGATTTGAACTCGTTTAAAATGGTCGAAAGGCCGGCTACACCAAGGGATCTCCTCAAACGCAAAGCCCTGGCACTCAAAGAGGAAGAGATCATGGCTCAAATCAGGGACCACCTGAATGAAAATGGTCTCAGTGGTGTAAAGGTGGTTTCAGCGGAATATTCACTGGATGGTGACCAGCTTTTTATAATGCTCAACAGTGAATCTTCCGTCAATTATAATATCCGCCGGTTGCACCAGGATGTGCAGAAAATGGTCAAAGATGTTAAGCTTGACATACGCCAGATAGGCCCCAGGGATGCGGCGAAATTGATTGGTGGTATGGGTGCCTGCGGGCTCGAGACACGTTGCTGTTCGCAATTCCTGACTGAATTCTCATCGATCTCAATTCGAATGGCCAAAACACAGGATATTTCCCTGACACCCTCTGAAATCACGGGTATGTGCGGTCGTTTACGTTGTTGCTTGATGTATGAATACGATCAGTATGTTGAGGCGATTAAGACCCTACCCAAGCGAAAACGCCGGGTCATCACGCCGATGGGTGAGGGCCGTGTGATCCAGATTCTGCCTTTGCGTCAGGCTGTGATCGTAGACATCCCTGAAATTGGCCCACGTCAATTCTCTAAAGAAGAACTCGACCATGCCAAGAAAATTGCCAATGGCGAAACAGTTGAGCCGATGCCGGAATCTGAACCCAGGTCAGACCAGGTTGTCAGCCGGCCTGAAGATCAAACCGTCAATCGCGACAAGGGCTCAAATCAATCGAGTCAGCAAAAATCCTCTTCCAAGAAACGGCGGGGACGCAGATCACGCCGGTCATAAAGATTGAACAGAAATTTTGAGGAATTATCACACGATGGAATTTATTGAAGGCTGGGAAGAATTAAAAGAGATCCTGATCATTTTGGCTCATCCGGATGACCCGGAATTTTTTTTGGGTGCATCAATTGCCCGGTGGATTAAGGCCGGTCATACTGTGCGTTATGTCCTGCTGACCCGGGGCGATAAAGGTGCCAAGGCAGAAGACCTCACCGCAGAAGATGTGGCCCAGATCCGAATCGAGGAACAAGAGGCTGCCGCTAAATCGCTCGGTGTCGAGTCTGTGGAATTTTTTAATTATGAGGATGGTTATCTCCTGCCTGATCTTGCGTTGCGCGAAAATGTTGTCCGTGTCATCCGAAAATATAAACCCCACATCCTTGTCACCTGTGATCCCGGGAATTTATTTCCAAATCAGCAATATATCAATCACCCGGATCATCGCTACGCTGGCCAGGTGGTGATTGATGCGGTTTTCCCGGCATCTGGTAACCGTTTCTTCTTCTCCGAGCTATTGAACGAAGGTTACCTGCCGCATGAGGTCGAAGAAGTGTGGATGAGCCTGACCAATCAGCCAGATGTCAAACTGGATGTGACCGATCACTGGGATGACAAAATTCAGTCCCTGAAATGCCATGCCTCTCAAATTGGAGACCCCAGGGCATTTGAAAAGCGAATGTTAGAGCGATTAACCAATGGTGAGGATGTGGACTTCAAATATGAAGAACAGTTTCGCCGGATCAAATTCAGGAGGCCTACCGAATGACGTTACTTAAAGAGGCTTTAGCTATTAAAAAAGGAACGATTGAGCTTCGCCGTGATTTTCATCGCCATCCCGAATTGGGATTTCAGGAGGAACGAACGGCAGCAATAGTGGCTAAAACCCTGACCGATCTGGGTTTAGATGTCACAACCGGTGTGGCAAAAACAGGTGTTATCGGGTTATTACGTGGGACTTCTGCCTCTCCCGTATTGATGCTGCGGTTCGATATGGACGCATTACCGATCACGGAAGAGACAGGCGCGCCTTATGCTTCAGAGGAGCCAGGTAAAATGCATGCCTGTGGCCATGACAGCCATGTAGCTGTCGGGCTGAGTGTGGCCAGGCTGCTGTCTGCACGACGCGACCAGATTCAAGGCACGGTGAAATTTGTGTTCCAACCTGCAGAAGAAGGAGATGGTGGCGCCATGCATATGGTGGCTGAGGGCGTTATGGAAGAACCCAACCCGGATTATGTATTGGGGATGCATGTGTGGAATGAAATGCCCGTGGGCTGGTATTCCCTTACCCCGGGCCCGATGATGGCGGGTGCAGAAATATTTTCAGTGACAATCACGGGTAAAGGTGGTCACGGTGCTTCTCCACATCAGTCGGTTGACCCCATCGTAGCTGCAGCCCAGATTGTAAATGCTCTGCAAACAATTACCGCCCGCAACGTCAACCCATTGGAAAGTGCGGTCGTTTCGGTCTGCAAGCTGGATGCTGGCACGGCTTTCAATATTATCCCGCAGACAGCCAGGCTTTCTGGGACCATCCGAACTTTTAAGCCTGATGTGTATCAGACTGTCGAAACTCGCTTTAAGGAAATTGTCGAAAATGTGGCCAGCGCCATGGACTGTCAGGCTGAGATTGATTTGCTGCGGGTAACCTTCCCGGTCGACAATGACCCTGAGATGATTAATGCCATGACGGACGTGGTGAAGGATTTCGACCCGGAAGCACGGATTGATCATGATCACCGAACGATGGGCTCGGAGGATTTCTCGTTGTTTATTAAGGATACGCCAGGCTGTTTCGTCATGGTTGGCTCTGCCAACCCGGAAAAAGGTCTGGATTTTGGCCATCACCATCCCAAGTTTGATATTGATGAAGATTGCCTGCCCTTTGCGGTGGCGATTATGGCCCAGGGGGCATTGGAAATATTAAAACGAAATCCACACGGGGCCTAAATTACCGCTTAATGGGTGAAGCCTCTTCGATTTCAAACAGAATTATCGCCTTGTATCTTTACAACCTGAACGCTGGTGATCACTCAGTGGTATACTTCGACAATGTGTGAAATGACCCTGTCTGAGGATTGACACAAGGACCACCAGCGTGAACGTCAAAGAAGAAACAAAATCCAAAGAATCATCATTGTCGCTTAAAAGAGTTTTGATAACCTGGCTGCCCCTGGCGGGGAGCTGGCTGTTGATGAGCATCGAACTGCCCGCCATCAATGCCATTGTGGCCCGTTTGGCCAATCCTGAAGTCAACCTGGCTGCGTATGGAGGCGTGGTCTTCCCGATTGCTCTGACCATTGAGGCCCCGGTGATTATGCTTCTGGCAGCGGCTACAGCCCTCAGCAGGGATTGGCGTTCCTACCAGCGGCTCAAGAAGATCACGCTGATTATGGGCGGATTTCTGGGTGGTGTGCATCTGCTGGTAGCCGTCACACCATTATATGATTTTGTGGTCAATGTGCTGTTGGGTGCGCCGCCTGAAGTGCTTGAACCAGGCCGGATGGGTCTACTGTTCCTGACTCCCTGGACGGTTGGGATTGCCTACCGGCGTTTTCAGCAGGGGACGATGATCCGCTTTGGTCATTCGAAGATGGTGGGCGAAACGACGGTGATCCGGCTGATTACGACTGCCATCATGCTGACCATCGGGATCACGCTAAGGACCATCCCCGGAGCCTGGTTGGCCGGAATGACCCAGGGTCTCTCGGTCACCATGGAAGCGATCTATGCCGGCCTGCGCATCCGTAAGATCCGCCCGAAGATTAAAGCTGCACCTGATGCAGAGAAACCTTTGACCCTCAAACGGTTCATCGCTTTTTATTCTCCTCTGGCGATCACCTCATCCTTGTGGCTATTATGGTTACCCCTGATCAGTGGTGCCGTTTCACGCATGCCCGACCCCCTTGAATCCCTGGCCATCTGGTCAGTGGTGACAGGGCTGCTCTTTATGTTCCGCACACCCGGTGTGGCTTACAACGAAGCTGTCGTGGCCTTGTTAGAGGAGCCATGCGCTTTCCCGATTTTAAAACGTTTTGCTCAAATTATCTCCCTGGGAACCGTTACCCTGGCCACGATTGTGGTTATCACACCCGTTTCTCCCTGGTGGTTTTCTGTTGTGGCCAACCTCCCTCCGGGCATGGTGACGACCGCCCGCATGACCCTGGCCTTTGGTATTCCTCTCACTGTGTTGAGCGTTTATATCAGTCTGTTCCAGGGTATGATTGTTAACAAAGAAAAAACTGGCCCGGTTGCTGAAGCCGTGGTAATTTTTCTGCTTTCATTGGGTGGAATCCTTGCAGTGGGTGTATCCACCGAAGTGTTCAAAGGCGTTTATGTGGCTGTCGTTGCTTTCACCCTGGCCCATCTGGCCCAGGGGGTCTGGCTAATGTTACGCAGCAAAAAGGAACGTCAATCCCTGGTAAATTGTTATTAGGAAGCCAGATAAAGTCTCAATTATCCCGATGGAGTAGTTTTTGCGATAATTCTTGTAAGGCCCGGGCATATTCATTCGGGTTGGGAAATAGCATTTCCAGGCTGGTAAAGGCTTGCTGGGTGAAGGTTGCTGCCTGTTCTCTGACGTATTCCTGGGCACCACATGCCGCTAACAGTTCGGACATTTGATCAATGTCACCCGTTTTAAGTTCTGTTTGTGACCACAGTGTTTTGAAATCAGCGCATTTTTCCAGCCCAAACAGGATGGGCAGGGTTTTCTTGCGCGCCATCAGATCGCTGGCGGCTGATTTGCCCGTCACCTGTGGATCTCCCCAGATACCCAGGTAATCATCCTGGATCTGAAAAGCTAACCCCAGGCTTTCACCATAGATCGATAATCTGTTGACGGTTTCTTGATGTTGCCCGGATACGATGCCACCGACAGCGGCTGAAAATGCGATCAGGGCCGCGGTTTTTCCACGGATCATATCCAGATAGGTTTCAATTTCGATCTCGTTATCATCTTCAAAAGCGATATCGAGAAATTGCCCCCGGGTGAGCTGCAGACAGATCTGGTTCAGGTGCCGGGCAGCCTGTGCTGCAATCTCGGGACTGCAGGTATCTGATAAAACCAACATCGCCAGCTGGGCAATGCTGAACAGCGCGTCGCCGGCATTAACAGCCTGGGCGATACCCCATCGTTGCCAGAGGGTGGGACGTCCATGACGCAGGGGTGAGCGATCTTCAATATCGTCGTGAATCAGGGTGAAGTTATGTAGCAATTCGATGGCCAGGGCAGCCGGCATAGCATTCTGGATGGTCCCGTCACAGGCCCCAGCAGATAACAGCACCAATAGCGGCCGGATGCGTTTACCTCGACTGGCTTCTGTGTCCTCATCATCAGCCCAACCCATATGGTAGGTGATCATCGCTTGTAATTCGGCACTGCGGCCGAATTCGTGTGATTTGACGAAGTTACGCAAGCCCATTTCGATCTCGGGAATAAGCTGGTTCTGAAGGTCGGCCAGGGTCATGAAGTTCTCCTCAAGGATTATTTATTGTAAGTCAATTGATCCGGGTTCAGATTGGGCAGGGAGCGAGCGCCGCAGGCAAACATGGC
>SKPR01000122.1 GCA_007119455.1 Candidatus Brevefilum sp.
CGGCTAAAATCGTATAGTTAAGTTAGACGTGTCGTTTCTTGAATCTTATGGTATTCAGATATTTTGCCATTAAAATGATGCAGACTGTTAAATTTAAAGGGAATCCTACATGCAATATCGAGATTATTATGACATACTCAATGTCAGCAAAGATGCTGGCCAGGATGAGATCAAAAAAGCCTACCGTAAATTAGCTCGGGAGTATCACCCGGATGTTAATCCAGATGACCCTCAGGCTGAAGAAAAATTTAAAGATATCAACGAAGCCTACCAGGTCCTATCTGACGAAGAAAAACGAAAGAAATACGATCGGTTTGGCTCACAATGGAAACAATACCAGCAAACTGGCGGCCGGGCTGAAGACTTCGATTGGTCTCAATGGGCAGCGAAGGGCACCCGTGGCGGAACGCAGTATCGCAGCGTATCACAAGAAGAATTTGAGCAAATGTTTGGCGGTGGGCTGGGTGGATTTTCTGATTTTTTTGAAACCTTGTTTGGTGGGATGGCAGGGGCCAGAACAACCCAGCGTACAGCCCGCCAGGCCAGGCCACAAAATCTTCGCCGGGGACAGGATCTGCAGCACACGGTTGAGATTTCCCTGGAAGAAGCTTTTCAGGGCACAACCCGCGTTCTCACCTTTGAAGATGGTCGCAGAATTGAGGCAACCATTCCCCCAGGCGTAAAAACGGGTTCGAAAATTCGCCTCAGCGGGCAGGGCGTTGAAGGTGCACGTGGCGCTGGCGACCTCTATTTGAAGGTTTCTGTCAGACCGCATTCCAAATTCGAACGGGATGGTGACAATTTGCATGTTCAGCAGCTTGTGGATTTTTTTACCGCTTTATTGGGGGGTGAAGTAACCGTCAGCACCATTGATCGGGACGTCAGATTGACCATTCCCCCAGAAACTGATTCCGGCAAGACTTTTCGCTTGAAGGGTTTGGGAATGCCAAAATTATCCAGCCCGGATAGTCGCGGTGATCTCTACGTAACCATTGAGATTCAGGTGCCAAAAGGCCTGAGTGCAGAACAAAAGAACCAGTTCAAAGAATTAAAGGATAACCTGGCATAAGCCTAATGATCTGGTTTTGTTGTTCGTTCTGATTGAAAATTGTCTTTTTCAATAAATCCGTAATTAACTTGATCAGTGTTTTCTTAACCTGTCGATGGCCTTGTGATTTTTATTTTAAGGCATTAATCAGGTAAAGTTATGGAACAAAATTCATTGGGCGAAAGTGATAATCCCATGGGCGATATTAAAGTATTTCAGGATGTTGAGACGCTGACCACTTACGCTGTGCGTGAATTCATCAATCTCAGCCAGCGCGCTATAGATGCCAGGGGTTACTTTTCAGTGGCTTTGTCAGGTGGCAGCACACCCCGACCTGTCTATCAGACCCTGGCTGATCCAAAAAACCAGAATGAAATTGCCTGGTCCAATGTTCATCTGTTTTGGGGAGATGAACGCCACGTCCCACCTGATCACACCGATTCAAATTATCGGATGGTGAAACAAGTATTGATCGACAAAGTGCCCGTACCACCAGACAATGTATATCGGGTAGCAGCTGAAATGGATGTGAGAATGGCCGCCTTTCATTATGAAGAGCGGTTGCGTTGTTTTTTCACGGGTGGTTGGCCCCGCTTTGACCTGATCTTTCTGGGAATGGGCACAGATGGACATACGGCTTCGTTGTTTCCCCACTCAGCTGGTTTGAATGAAGAATACCGGTGGTTTATCGCCAATTTTGCACCACAGGAGGAAGAATGGCGGCTGACCTTGACCAAAAATGCGATTAATCATGCCAGGCAAATCTGTGTTTTGGTGCAGGGCGAGGATAAAGCAGAGATGGTTTCTGAAGTCTTCACCGGTGAAAAAGAACCTTATGAGAAACCGATCCAGTTCATTTCACCCTCAGATGGTCAAATAACCTGGTTGATGGACCAGGCAGCCGCAAGCCGCTTGCCAGAAGGCCAGATTTCATAATGACCGGAAGTATTTCTGAATTAACATAAAATATTGATCATTGATAAACAATCATTAAGATTAGACATGCTTGACTGTCTTAGTTTCAGGGTGTTATTATTCTATATATGTATTTGCGAGGAAGTAAATGGTCGATGAATAAACGTCGGCGGCGATCAAATCCTTTTTTGATCGCTTTTCTGCTGATAGCCATTGGTTTTTTTGTTTACATCAATACCAATGTGATCCCGACAATCCCGCCGCCCTTTGTTCCCACCTACACACCCACACGCAGCCCCCAATCCTATGCTGAAGAGGCTGAAGCCTTCCTGGCTGAAGGTCGCATCGGAATGGCCATTCAATCTTATGAAGCGGCCATCAAAGCCAACCCACAGGAGATCGCCAATTACCTGGCTGTTGCCAGGCTGCAGATTTATAACGGTGATCACGAAGCCGCCCGGGTTAATGCTGAAAATGCTCTGCTGCTGGATAACACCCGTCCTCAGGCTTTTTCGCTGCTGGCATGGGCGAAAGGCTTTGCAGGAGAATACCTGGAAGCTGAAGCCGATGTCCGATCTGCCCTGGAGCTGGACCCCAATAACGCCCTGGCTCGGGCAGTCTACTCCTTTGTTCTCTCCAGGCGTATTGCTGATAATCTGGGTGAGATCGATACCCTCGATCGGGCCGTTGAACAATCACAGCTGGCCATGGCAGCAAATCCGCAACTCCTGGAGGCTCGCTGGGCACGTGGACTTGTGCTGGAGATTACGGGCAATTACCCGGAAGCCGTTGAGGAACTTCAGGCCGCTGTTGCCATCAACGACACAATCGCAGAGCTGTTCCTGGCTTTGGGGCGTAATAATTTGGCCTTAGAAGAGTATGACCAGGCTGTTTTTAACTTCACTAAAGCTTATTCGTTGAATCCGACCGATCCCGAACCTAACTGGTATATCTCCCGCGTTTATGCTCGTATTGGCGAATTTGCCAGGGCTGTTCAATATGCTGAACAGGCTGTCAACGATGACCCATCCAATCCGAGGTTGCATGGAAATCTGGGTTCAATGTATTTCCGAAACCTCCAGTTTAACCAGGCAATTGATTCCCTTGAGCTGGCGGTCAGGGGTGGTGTAACCGCTGAAGGTGTGGTCGTGGAAGGGCTTCCTCTGGGGTATTCCATGACGATCATGGAAATTTACAGCCGGTATGGACTGGCCCTGGCCCGGGTTAATCGTTGTAATGAGGCCGTCCAGATCGCCCAGGCCATGCTCCAAACAGTGCCGGATGATCCCACCGCCGTTTTTAATGCAGAAGCAATGATCGAAACCTGCCAGGATTTTCAAGACAATCCGCCGCCTGTTGAACCTGACGCAGATGATGAAGACGCAGAGGATACCGCATTTCATTTACCTGAACCGGAGGTCGGCATTTAATAAATTGCCGGTGACCAATCATGTATCTTCAGGGTAAAGATCCCATCTTTCGACACAAGCGTAAAAACGCCAATCCCTACCGGATATTGGTGCTGTTTGTCCTGATCATTTTCTTTTTCACCGTATTGAACGGAATTGTTAAAGGCGAAGTTCAACCCTTATTCCTCCCAACTCCCACCCCGACCCGTTCCACAGATTCATACATGGTCGAAGGTCAGACCCATTTTGATGCCGGCAATCTGGATGCTGCGATAGCTGCGTTTCGCAGGGCAACCGAGCTCAATCCGCAGGACCCGGATCTGTTAGCTGAGCTGGCTCGAATCCAGGTTTATTCTTCTGCCTTACTGACCACCGACGCCGAGAAGACACAACGGCTGGCTGAAGCCCTCGAGGTGATCGACAGGGCCAAAGAACTTGCGCCGGATAACAGTCAGGTTTTGGCTGTTAGAGCCTTTGTGCTGAACTGGAGCTCTAACCCCTTCCTGGTGGATCAGGAAACATCCCGTGATCTCATGAACCGGGCTGAGTCAGAAGCTGTGATGGCCCTTCAGCTGGATACCACCAACACCCTGGCCCTGGCTTATTATGCTGAAGTTCTGGTCTCCCAGATGAAGTGGAACCAGGCGTTTCAATATATCCAGCAGGCAATGGAACGCGATCCGACTTTGATGGATGTGCATCGGATCATGGCCTTCACCTATGAAACCTTGGGTGATTACAATATGGCCATCCAATCCTACCAGCGTGCCATCGAAATTATGCCCAATTACACCTATCTGTACATCGCCATTGGACGGATCTTCCGGCATCTCCAGCTCTACGACCAGGCCCTGGAATATTTTGCGACGGCGGCTAACCTGAATGCCCAGTTGGGAATTAAAGATCCAACCCCATATCTGACCATTGCCAATACCTACGCCCAGGATGGCGAGTTTTTCGCAGCAGCGATGAATGTTCAACGTGCATTGTCTTTCACGCCATCTAATCCAGCCGTATACGGGCAGTTGGGGGTGGTCTACCATCGCTCACGCAACTATGAAGGGGCCATCCTGGCCCTTGAATGTGCCATTGATGGCTGCAGCGCTGAGCAGAGTTGTGAAATCCGCCGGTGTAACCCCGACGTCGATCCGATGGTTTCGGTCGAGGGCCTTCCGTTGACTGGTAGCACGGCCGTGCACTACTTCACCTATGGATCGGTACTCGCGGCCCTTCATCGAAGGGGGGATGACAAGTGTGACCGGGCATTGGTCGTCCTGGCGCAGTTACGAGAACGGTATCCGGATGAGCCGACCATCATGGGCATTGTGCGGGCCGGCGAAGAAATTTGTTCCTATGCCCGGGCACCTATTACGGAAGAGACCGAGATTGAGGAGCAAGAGCCGATCATTCCCGGGCCCGTTGTACCGGATAGACAGGATGAGCCTGAAGAGGAAGAATATTAAGCTGGGCTGAGCTTGGGGGCTTTGTAAATGTTTTGTTAGAATCTTTGAAATTTCCCTTGACGTGATTTTTGATCAAAGGTAAGATAGGGGTGTTAGCACTCTTATTGGTAGAGTGCTAACATGGTGAAATGATATCACTATAATAATCACTAATTTCAAATGGAGGAACGAATGGCAATCTCAATCACACCTTTGGGAAACCGACTTGTTGTCGAACCCGTCGAGGAAGAAGAAATTACTGCAGGCGGTATTGTGCTTCCTGAAACGGCCAAAGAAAAACCCCAAAAGGGGACTGTTCTGGCTGTTGGCCCCGGCGAGCGCAATGAAAAAGGCGAGCACATGCCCCTCGAAGTTGCGGAAGGCGATCGGGTCCTGTTTGCAAAATATTCAGGCACCGAAGTGAAGTACGAAGGTAAAAAACTGTTAATCATGCGGGAAAGCGATATTCTCGCCAAACTAAACGAGTAATTCATCTAAATCGAAGGAGTAAATAATAATGGCAAAACAATTAAAATTTTCTGATGATGCCCGACGATCGTTGAAGTCCGGCATTGATGTTGTTGCAAAATCCGTGGCAACCACCCTCGGCCCGAAAGGCCGCAACGTTGCCCTGGATCGGAAATTTGGATCACCCACCATCACCCATGACGGCGTTACAGTTGCCAAAGAGATCGAGTTGGAAGATCCCTTTGAGAACATGGGCGCACAGCTTCTGAAAGAAGCTGCAACCAAAACCAACGACATCGCTGGTGATGGCACCACCACATCGACCGTTTTGGCTCACGCCATTGTGACCGATGGACTCAAAAACCTGGCTGCAGGTGCCAACCCGATGATGTTGAAACGCGGTATTGAGAAGGCTTCCAAACTCGTATCCGATGCAATTATTGCCCAGGCTATTGATATCACCACCAAGGAAGAGATCGCTAACGTGGCATCCATTTCGGCTCAAGATCGCGAAATTGGCGATTTGATTGCTGAAGTGATGGATAAAGTCGGTAAAGATGGCGTGATCACCGTTGAAGAATCCCGCGGACTCGAATTCGAAACCGAATATGTTGAGGGTATGCAGTTTGATCGCGGTTATATTTCCCCTTATTTCATCACCGATTCAGAGAGCATGGAAGCTGTTATTGAGGAACCCTATGTTCTCGTCCACGACAAGAAAATCTCCGCTGCCAGCGACATTGTCCCCCTGCTGGAAAAACTGGTTCAGGTCGGGAAGCGCGAGCTCTTGATTATCGCTGAAGATATTGACGGCGAAGCTCTGGCCACCCTGGTGCTCAACAAACTCCGTGGTATGCTGAACGTTCTGGCGATCAAAGCCCCCGGTTTTGGTGACCGCCGCAAAGCCATGCTTCAGGATATCGCTATTCTGACCGGCGCGACCGTTATTTCGGAAGAAACCGGCCGCAAGCTGGAAACCGTCACCATTGAAGATCTTGGACAGGCTGAAAAAGTTGTCAGCACCAAAGACGATACAACCGTTGTCGGCGGTAAGGGTGACACCAGCGCCATCAAAGGCCGCATCGAGCAGATCCGTGTGGAAATTGATAACACCACCAGCGACTACGATCGCGAGAAGCTGCAAGAACGCCTTGCCAAGCTCTCCGGTGGTGTGGCCATCATCCGTGTGGGTGCTGCAACCGAGACCGAACTGAAAGAAAAGAAACATCGGGTTGAAGACGCCCTCTCAGCCACCCGCGCGGCGGTTGAAGAAGGTATCGTTCCCGGTGGCGGTGTGGCCTTGATCAATGCCATGAGCGCCCTGGAAGACGTCGAAACTGAACTTCCCGATGCACAAGTTGGGATCAAGATCGTCCGCAAGTCACTTGAAGTCCCGATGCGAAAGATCGCTGAGAACGCCGGGCAGGAGGGTTCCGTGATTTTGGAAAATGTCCGCCAGGCTCAGAAGAAAGAAAAGAACGATCGCATTGGTTATGATGTTCTGACCGAAGAGTATGGTGACATGGTCAAAGGCGGCGTGATTGACCCCGCCAAGGTTACCCGTGGTGCATTGGAAAATGCTGCCTCGATCGCAGCCATGATCCTGACCACCGAAGCCTTGATCACTGATCTCCCTGAGAAAGAACAACCGATGCCAGGCGGTGCCCCCGGTGGTATGGGTGGTATGGGCGGCATGGGCGGTTTCTAAACGATCCTTCAATTCTGTAATACACGAGGCTGTTCGATTAATCGAACGGCCTCTTTTTTTTCTGCTAACTGCTCAAGCAGTTCTACTGCTGAAGGCTGGGTCCCCATTGTCTCTTTCATGCTGAATAGTTACTTTTCTGCTTCTTTTTTAACCTGCGCTGGTATAATGGTGGGCATGCGAACAACGAAGCCATTCTTACCCAGGTACCTGTTTGGGCTTTTATTACTGGTGTTCTTTTTAACAGCCTGTGCAAACAATGCTACACCGGATGTAACTGAGCCCCCCGCCATTGAAGAGCCAGCACCATCCCCCACACCCCAACCACCGACAGCGACGCCGATCCCGGCTGCTGCAGTCGTCAATGGCGAACGGATTCCCCTGGTCTGGTTTGAGGCTGAAGTTGACCGCTTTATCCTCGCCCAGGAAGCGCAGGAAAATACCGATATCGATCAGGCACTGGCACGCCATGTTGTTCTGGAAGACTTGATCAGTCAGACACTCCTCGCCCAGGGCGCACGCGAAGCGGGCATCAGTGTGAGCAGCGCCGAACTCCAGGGTCGTCTCGACACCCTGGCCGCTGAGGTTGATCTGGATGCCTGGATGGCAGAATGGGGTTATTCGCAGGATGAACTCTTCGAAATACTCAATTTCCAGGTGCTGGCCGCATATCAGCGTGACCGGGTTATCAATACGGTACCTGAAGAAATGGAACATGTTGAGATTCGCCAGGTCTTTGCCTTCACCCCGGAAGGCGCTGAAAGAGCACGGGTGAGTTTGAATTCCGGGACGGATTTTGAAGAAGTGGCCTTCCGTTATGACCCGACCATCGGGGGCTACCTGGGGTGGGTGCCGCGAGGTTATCTGCTGATCGAGGATGTGGAGGATGCAGCCTTTGATTTGCCTGTAGGTGCTTATTCAGACATCATTGAATCAGATATCGGTTACCATATCGTCATGGTGCTGGATCGGGCCGAACGCCCCTTATCCCACGATGCCCGGCTGACGTTGCAACGGCGGGCTTTGCATGATTGGCTCGAAGAACAACGCCAAAACAGCACCATTGAAATCTTGGTTGAGTGAACCCAATGCCCAGACAGCAACCGCCACGACGGCCAAATCATAAGGGACAATATGGCCAGCGCCAATCTCTGCCCAGCATGGCCACGCCCAGACGGCCTGAACCGCCGCGCCGGTCTGGTTTTTTAGGGTTGATTATCGTCATCGGATTCCTGGGCGGGATTGTGTGGCTGGCGATGTTGATCCTCGGATGGGGCCCTTATGGCGGTGAACCGCTTGAAAACACCCCCACTCAAACCAGCCTGGCCCTTCTCATTGACACGGCCACTCCCACCCCGCCTGCGACGGCGACCAGCATGCCAACCCGCACACCCGTGCCCACGGCAACCCCCACCAACACACCCACCATCACACCTTCACCCACATTGGAACTTCTGCCCTTTATAATTTTCGGAGAACAGGAAAACTTGAGCAGCGACCTCATCCGCCCTATGTTGGGCTGTGATTGGCTGGTGATTGCCGGCCAGGTCTGGGATTTGCAGGATAAACCCGTCACCGGGTTGACCCTGCACCTGTGGGGCGAATTGGAAGGTTTTACCATTGACAAATTTATCCTGACGGGTTCGGCCACCACCTACGGCCAATCGGGTTATGAGTTCACTCTGGAAAATCTGGTGGTCAATAGTGAAGATTCCCTCTTTATTCAGCTGACGGATACTAACGGGATTCCGCTGTCACATCCCTATGCCATCCAAACCTTTGCCGACTGCAACCAGAACCTGATCCTCATCAACTTCAAACAGGTTAGGTAAAATCCAGATCAAGCAGCAGCAAAAACCACCGATCATCGTGCACCAAAACAAAATAAACCACCTCATCAGTCTGCTCTGCAGACAGCTTCTCCTCAAGGCGAAGCCTAAAAAGCGCCTTCTCCTGAGCAGCGTGACAGTAGGTTGGGATGGGCTTTTCATCCCACTATAACGAAAAG
>SKPR01000101.1 GCA_007119455.1 Candidatus Brevefilum sp.
ATAAGGAGCGCAGGGTGATCGTACCTGCCAATTGCGTGCAAACCTGGCACCTCTCGGTTGAGGAAGCTGAAGATCTGCCAGCCATGCCCCATTACGGTGATATGCTGCATCATACCTTCCTGTACCACATGGCTTTGAACGATATTGAGGTCGTGAACGAAATCAAATCATAATTCGGACCCTCATATTTTATGAATCTGGGCTTACGGTATCGCTCGAAAAAAAGAATCATCAGGGCCTTTGTGGTATGATTAATGGCTGACACGATGACCAATATCGATAGAAAAAATCGGACGAATCACATTAAAACCGGTATCCTGCGGAAATAACCCAGCGTTGTTTTTGCAGGTATTCCATTTAAAAAGAGGAAATAAGCAATGACGGAGATTGTAAGAGAAAAACCAGTTAAGTTCAGCCTGCCCCGGCGTATCAAGCGGCTTGGCGAATTGGCCTATAACCTGTGGTGGGTCTGGCATCCTGAAGTTCAGCGTTTGTTCAAAGAGATAGACGCTTTGCTCTGGGAGCAGACTTATCACAACCCCATTGTATTTTTACGTGATGTTGATCGGGCGCGGCTGAACGCAGCCACCAATGACCGGTATTTTCTGGATAAATACGACCGGATCCTGAGAGAATTTGACCGGTACATGAACGAAAAAGATACCTGGTTCAATGATCAGTACCCCGACTTAAAAGACGAGTTAATGGCGTATTTCTCGTTTGAATTTGGCTTGCACGAATCCCTGATGGTTTACGCCGGCGGCCTGGGGATACTCTCAGGTGATCATCTCAAGGAATCCAGTGATCTGGGTATTCCCCTGGTGGCTGTAGGTTTTGTTTACACCTATGGTTATTTTTCCCAGCGGATCACCGAGGATGGCTGGCAGGAAGCACATAACGTCCCAATTGACTTCGATGCAATGCCACTGATCCGGCTGCTGGATGAAAATGGTGAGCCGATCAAAATCGCCATTGAACTACCCGGACGTAAGGTACATGCAAGAATCTATGAACTCGATGTTGGGCGAGTCAAACTCTATCTGCTCCATACCAACATACCCGAGAACGACCCGAATGACCGCCAGTTGACCGACCGGCTCTATATCAGCGACCTTGAACTGCGTATATCGCAGGAGATACTGCTGGGGATGGGCGGCGTCAGGGCATTACGGGCTCTGGGCTATCAGCCCACCGCCTGGCACATGAACGAAGGTCATTCAGCTTTCCTGACCTTAGAAAGGGCACTTGAGTATGTTCGAAAGGGAATGTCCTTTGATGAGGCTTCAGCAATCATCAAAAAGACCAATATCTTCACCACCCATACACCGGTTCCGGCCGGTAATGATGAATTTCCCCTGTGGTTGATTGACAAATATTTTGCCCAGACCTGGGCTGAACTTGGACTTACCCGGGATGAGTTTATTGAAATGGCAAAGATTAAACAATCCTGGGGGGGGGATGCGTTCAGTATGCCGATTCTGGCCCTCAAGTTATCAGAATTTCGTAATGGGGTTTCTGAATTGCATGGTAAGGTGGCCAGGGAGATGTGGAACTTCCTGTGGCCCGAAAAAGAGGCCGAGGATGTACCCATTGGGCATATCACCAACGGGATCCACACTGAAACCTGGTTAGCAAGGCGAATTGGGATCCTGTTCTCGCGGTATCTGGGCGCTGATTGGGCTGACCATTTGGATGAAGCTGAACTGTGGGCTCAAATCGAGAACATCCCGGATGATGAGCTCTGGCGCGTTCGCAGGCATCTTAAGAGAAAGCTGATCCTCAATATTATCGACCGTGGCCGCGAGAAATGGAAATCGAACCAGATTCACCCGGTCCAAACCATTGCCAGTGGCGTATTGATGGATCCATATGCCCTGACGATCGGTTTTGCCCGACGTTTTGCCACATATAAACGCGCCAATCTGATCTTCAGGGATTATGACCGGCTGCTTAGAATCGTTACAAACGCACGCATGCCTGTGCAATTTATCTTCGCCGGGAAGGCCCACCCTGCAGATGAACCTGGTAAACAGATGATCCAGGACGTTTACCGGGCTGTAAAAGATGCCCGTTTTGGCGGCCGGCTGGCGTTCTTGGAAGATTACGATATGAATATCGCCCGTTACCTTGTGCAGGGGGTGGATGTCTGGCTGAACACGCCCCGCCGACCCCGCGAGGCTTCCGGCACTTCCGGTATGAAGGCAGCCTTGAATGGCGTATTGAATTTTTCAGTTCTGGATGGTTGGTGGCGAGAAGGATATAACGGCCGTAATGGTTGGGCAATTGGAGAGGATCTGGATTTGGAGGCTGAACCAGAAGCCCAGGATGAGGCCGATGCCAGGAGTTTTTACGACACTCTTGAAAATGAAATTGTCCCCCTGTATTACGAACAGCGGTCAGCAGATAACTTACCTGCAGAGTGGATTGCTCGGATTAAAGAGAACATTCGCACCCTGGCCGGCACCTTCAGTATGCGCCGGATGGTTACAGAATACATGACCCGGTTGTACGAACCAGCCATCCATAACGGTATCGAAGAGCGAAACGGGGACGAAGGATAATCTGATGGAAGTTTTTCTTTCACCCGCAGCCTGGCTGGTTGCGTTTGGAATTTTTCTTGCCAGGACAGTCAACATCGCTGTCGACACCCTGCGCTTTATGTATAATCTGCGCGGAAAACGCTGGCTTTCGTGGATTTTAGGGTTTATTCAATCGGCGATTTTTGTGCTGGTCATTGGTTCTGTGTTGACCAATCTCGAAAACCCACTCAACATCATCGGTTATTCAGCAGGGTTTGCCACCGGCAATGTCCTTGGCATGGCGATTGAAAAACACCTTGCCATCGGTTACACGCATTTTAATATCATCAGCCGTAATCGCAGTACAGAAATTGCAGATGCCCTAAGGGATGAAGGCTATGGGGTCACGGAGATCCCAGCCAGGGGCAAAGAAAGCAGCTTTATGATGCTCGATTGCCGTGTCAGACGAAAGCAAGCTGATGAGGTTGAAGAACTTGTTTCTTCTGTTGATCCGGATGCTTTTATCACTGTAGAGGATGTCACGCCGAGACGAAGTGGAATCTGGCGTCCCTGAAATACCTGTTTTCTCTAAGAAAGCTGCGAAGTAAATCGCAGCTTTTTTTATTAAAGCTGGCTGGTAGATTTCATAAATCAGAAGGCCTGATAAGATTGTTAAAAAGAAATCCCCTTTCAGCTGGATGCTGTATACTAATAATAGCAACCCAACAACAGGAGGCAAAATGACCCGTAAAGACAATGAATTTTTCCTGGGGAAGTTATTTAACCTTGAAGAATCAGCCATGCGGGAGGATCTGGTTCATTACGATCCGGATGATCTGACCACTCATGGCGTGATTACCGGTATGACCGGATCTGGAAAAACTGGCCTGGGTGTGATTATGCTGGAAGAAGCAGCCCTGCTGGGCATCCCAGCCATCGTTATTGATCCCAAGGGGGATTTGCCCAACCTGTTATTGCATTTTCCGGAAATGCAGACTGAGGATTTTCAACCCTGGATGGATAAAGATGCAGCTCGCAGAGAAGGCATCAGTGTGGAGGAGGCTGCCCAAAAGACGGCTGCATTGTGGAAGCATGGTTTGGCCGCTTATGGCATTGGTAAGCCCGAGCTGGAAGCGCTGAAAGATTCGGTGGATTATGCCGTGTATACACCTGGATCAAGTGCAGGATTGCCGGTGAGCATTCTGGCTTCATTCTCCGCGCCGGCTATCCCCTGGGATGAGAATCGTGAAATTTTACGTGAGAGGATCTCAAGCACCGTCACAGCCATACTGGGTCTGGTTGGTATGCGCAATATTGATCCCATCCAGGCTAAAGAGCATATTTTACTTTCAAATATTTTTGAGGAGGCCTGGAAGCGAGGGCGGGATCTGGATATGGCGACGCTCATCACACATGTCAAGTCACCACCCTTTGACAAGCTGGGAGTCTTTTCACTGGAACAATTTTATCCAGAAAAAGACCGCTTCAGCCTGGCCATGTTGTTGAATAATTTCCTGGCTGCCCCGGCTTTCCACACCTGGCTGGAGGGTGAACCCCTTGATATCGGGCGTTTGCTGTATTCACCTTCTGGAAAGCCCCGACATAATGTGTTCTACCTGGCCCACCTCAACGACCAGGAGCGGATGTTCTTCATCACTCTGCTCTATACCGCGATTGAAAGCTGGATGCGGACCCAGAAAGGCTCAAGCGGATTGCGCGCCATCGTCTATTTTGATGAAATTGCCGGTTACCTCCCCCCAACCATGAACCCACCCAGCAAAAACATCATCCTGCGCATGTTAAAACAGGCCCGTGCTTTTGGCGTGGGGCTGGTGGTAGCAACGCAAAACCCGGTTGATCTGGATTATAAAGCCCTTTCGAATGCCGGCACATGGATGATTGGTCGCCTGCAAACGGAGCAAGACAAAGCGCGCCTGCTGGATGGCCTGGAAGGTGCGGCACCTGGCATGAATCGGCGTGCTTATGATCGGATCATTTCACTTTTGGGTAAGCGTGTCTTTTTATTGCATAATGTGCATGAAACAGAAGCACAGGTTTTCCACACACGGTGGGCGATGAACTACCTGGCTGGACCCCTTACCCGTGCTCAAATCCCCGCAGTTAATGCGCTGGTGAATGCATCCTCCGTACCTGTTATGGCAAAACCTGCTCATAAGGCACCAGCAGAACCGGAGGTTGAAGTGACCACGACTTTAGGCCGTGATGTGGCACCTGTAATAACCGGCTCAGTGCCAGTCTATTATTTTCCTGTCAACCGGGGGATCTCGGATGCCTTGAATGAAGCCAGGGACCGGTTGCCACGGGACGCTGGGCATCCAAACTACCTTTACCGGCCAGCGCTGGTCGGCCAGGCTCGGGTTGCCTACCTGGCACGGCGGCACAACATCACCCATGAAGCCGTTTATACCGTCCGTATTGACGAAATGCGACGGCGGGGTCTGGTAAGATGGGAAAATTTCTTGACTGAGCCCGTTGACCTGGATGGTTTAACAGAAAGTCCCTTACCCGACGCTTCTTATGATGATATGGACGATCTGGTTATCCAGGATGGCAGGCATGTCAGGGAACTGGAACAGGATTTTGTGGATTGGATTTACCGGACCCAAAATATGATTGTGCGAATCAACGATGTATTGGATGTGGTGGCCGGACCTGAAGTATCCAGGGAAGAATTCCAGCAGATGTGTGAGGCGGCTTTAAGAGAAAAGCGGGCTGTGGAATTGGAAACGATCAAAAGAAAACATGCTCAAAAGCGAGATGGATTGGAGACCCGGCTAACGAGGGAGCAAAACAGGCTGGATAAATATAAACAGGATTTGGGTCACCGCCGAATGGAAGAGGTCGGAAAAGGCATCGAAAATGTCCTGGGACTATTATCCAACCGGCGTAGAACCGTCAGCACATCGTTGACCAAACGTCGAATGACCAGTAATGCCCGTGCAAATGTCGAGAAGAGTGAAACCGAGATCAAGCGGCTTGAAAATGACCTCAAAAATCTTGAGGCTGAACAACAGATTGAACTGGACCAGTTCAACCAGACCCTTGCTGGCGCCCTTGATCGGGTGATTGAAGAACCTGTTTCACCGTTTAAGAAAAATATCTTTGTTGAGAAATTTGGCCTTTTGTGGCTGCCCTATTATGCCTTTGAAAACAATGGCACCTGGGTCACCGTCCCAGCTTATCATTGGGGCGAATAAAGTAGCCAGTCGCTTTGACCGTGTTGATTTTTGTCGATTGGGCTCCTTGGGGCAAACCCATATTCTCTTGCATGCGGAGTAGCTGCAATTGAGTCTAATATTTATCTAACACGGGTCATGTAAAGTAAAATTAAAGGACGAAATATAATTAAACGATACAAGGAGCAAGCACATGAAAAAAAGAACAGCGACAGCCGTTTGGACAGGCGGTATAAAGGATGGGAAAGGAAAGTTGGAGTTGGGTAGTGGGCCCTTCAACGGTGAATACTCCTTTCCGTCGAGGTTTGAAGAAGCCGAAGGTACAAACCCCGAAGAGTTGATCGGGGCGGCACATGCCGGTTGCTTTTCAATGGCCCTCAGCGCAGATCTGACCAGGGCCGGTTACACTGTTGATGAAATCCAGACAGAAGCCACGGTTTCACTGGAAAAGGGCGAATCCGGGCACTCGATCACCCGCATCAAACTTCTGACCAAAGCCCGGGTCAAAGATATTGACATGGATGCGTTTTCCGAGATCGCCACCGGCGCAAAGCAGAATTGCCCGGTTTCAAGGGCCTTAGGTGCAGTGGACATTTATCTCGAAGCACATCTCTTAAAATAAATAACAATCCTTAATTTTAATGAGCATAAGATGCACGGCTGTGCGTCTTATGCTCAAAAAATCCGTTAGCGGTAAAATTTAATCGGTCGTTTTAAATCTGTTTCCTTTTATTTTACATTTTAGGAACTGCTCAAATAGTTCTGCTGTTGAAGGCTGTGGGGTTCATTATCACTTGTATGCTGAGTGGTTACTATTTAAGCGACTTATTCATCCTCTTGGGGTGGTGGGATGATCCGATAAACATGGCCTGTATTTCCCGTCGGCCCTCGTTCTAAAGAGGTCAGGACATAGACTTCACCTGAAAGATCCTGGTCAATCGAATGCAGAAATTCCAGCCGTTGGGCAAATAAATCGTGGATAACTTCGATACGCTCAAAATCCCATGTGCCATCATCCATTCGTGTTGCCGCAAAGAGGGCGGGTTCTTGTGTTTGCGTTCCCACGCTGTAGTCGCCAAAGATATACCGGCCATCCCAGCTCTGTAAAGCCTGCCCGCGGTAAACCACACCGCCGATTACGGCGGTACCCAGCCCGCCTTCCGGGTGGAGGAGGTGATAGTATTCGATGATCGGATCAATGAACGGGTTACCAGTCGTGTCTTCATCGGGGCATTCCTCAATAGCGTAAGGGTTTGAGGGTTCTGCTGTGCTGAAACAGTGTGAGCCTTCTCTGACATTCCATCCATAGTTGCCGCCCCCTTCAATGATGTACACGGATTCAAACAGATGCTCACCCACATCGCCCACAAACAGCTCATGGTCGCCGCCCTGGTCGAAAGCCATGCCATAGGGGTTGCGTAATCCATGTGCCCAGATCTCAGGATAATTTTCACTCAGTCCGGGGTTGTCCTCAGGGATGGCATAGGGATCGCCGTTATTGATATCGATCCGCAGGATGCTGCCCAACATATTTGCTTCTACGTTCTGGGCATTGCCGCCATCATTGACCTCGTACCAGTCATCCACGTGTCCTGGCCCGCTGTCACCACCCGTGCCGCCATCACCCAGGGGGATATACAGGTACCCATCCGGACCAAAAGCGATCGAACCGGCATTATGCCAGTGATGGGGTTGGTCAACTTCCAGGATGATTCTTTCAGAATCAAGGTCTGCGATATCAGGATCATCCTCAGAAACACGGAATTCTGAAAGCGTGCTGGTGTTATCCCAGTCTGCGGGTGCTTCAGGACGTGGTGGAGCACTGTAATAGACAAAAAAGCGGCCATTTTCTGCAAATTCAGGGTGAAAGGCCAGGCCGATCAACCCTCTTTCATCATACTCACCAAACAGAAAGATCAGGTTATCTCGTAGATCGAGGAAAGGTGTATCAAGAATTTCACCATCCTCACCGAGAATATAAATCAACCCGATCTGGTCGACAATAAATAGTCTGCCAGTGCCATCATCCGGTTCTTTTATCGCCACCGGCGAAGTTAGATCGTCAACGAGAACTTCAAGAGCGAAAAGCGGTTCAAAAACAACCGGGATCTCTGTCGGTGTGGGCGTGGGTTCGGGTGTTGGTGTTAGCGTTGGTGTTGGGCTTTCTGTCGGTGTTTCTGTCGGTTCAGGGGTCGGTGTTGTCTCCGGCGTTGGTGTTTCAGCAGGTGTCGGTGTTGGAGCCGGTTGACAGGCACCAAGAAGTAGAACACCAACGATCAGTAAATAGAGAATACGGTTTTTCATCGGGCCTCCTGGTCGGATTCACGCATTTTGACTTGCTGATTTCGGATTGTCAGGACAAGAATGAAAGGATTGATCAAATTTATTCAACGATCACGGTGCCATCCATCCCGGGATGATAACTGCAAAAATAGTCATAGGTTCCCGGTTCCTCAAAGGTATGACTGAACCCACCACCGCTTTCGATGTCGGGCGATTGGAATGCCCCGGTAGGGTCATCCCGGGTTCCCGCGACCACATCATGGATGACCGGATCATCATTTACCCAAATTACGGATGTACCGGCTTCGATTGTGATCTCAGCAGGCTCGAAGGTATTATTGACCATCAGCACTTCAACGATCTGATCGTCGTCCTCTTCTGGAGGTGGGAGGATACGATAAACATTCCCGGTTGTTCCGCTGGGCCCAGATCTCAATGAGGTGAGCAGATATATCTCTCCATCTGAATCCTGTCCGAATCCCAGGACAAATTCACCCAATTCACCGTCATCCCTGTCGACAATTTGAATAATTTCAAAATCCCACATGCCCTGGTCAGGACGGGTGGCCACAAAAATATCGCCCAGGGGGGCTGTAGAAGTGCGACTCCATTGGCCAAAAACATAGCGCCCATCCCAGGCTGGTAGGGCATCACCCCGATAGACAACGCCACCGATGATCGTGGTACCCAGGCCGCCATCCGGGTGACGGACGTTGTTGAACTCAATGATGGGATCCCTCAGAGGTCTTCCATCAGGATCCTCGTCCGGGCAATCGGTGATGGCATCCGGGTTGCCGGGTTGAGCCGTGCTGAAGCAATCGGTGCCTTCTTTGACATTCCAGCCATAGTTGCCCCCAGCTTCAACGATGTAAGCTGTTTCGAACAGAATCTGTCCGGCATCACCCAGGAATAACTCATTATCGCCGCCCGGGTCAAAGAATGCCCGGTAGGGGTTTCGAAAGCCGAAGGCCCAGGTCTCCGGGAAATTCTCAC
>SKPR01000244.1 GCA_007119455.1 Candidatus Brevefilum sp.
ATTCACGCTAAGAAAATGTTTGGTTATCTTTACGATAACATTGATACCTTTTTTCTTATGGTCAATATTCTCGGTCTTTTACTACGGATTTCCATTTCCGAATACAGCCTACGCTAAACTCGGTACGCAAATCAGCAGGGCCGATTTAGCCAGGCAGGGTTTGCAATACTTTTTATTAACCATCCAATATGACCTGATTACGCTGCCATTAATCGGCATTTCCGTCCTACTTGCTGTGATTAACCGAAGAAAATCGATCCTTGTAATGACTATCGGGATCTTCTTAAACTTTTTATACATCATCAATATTGGTGGGGATTTCATGCGAGGGCGGTTTTTCTCCTATGCTTTCTTGATGGCAACCCTATTGTTAGTTGTTCAGATTGGAGATTTGAGTCATAAAAAGGTTCAATATGCCTTGATTGTGTCGGTCATCCTTTACAGCCTGTTATATCCTCAGACCCCATTAAAATCGCAAATCCGGTATGTCAATGTGCAACGTATCAATGGAATTGCAGATGAAAGAGGTTATTTTTTCCGGTTTTTATCCTTTAACAGATATGTTTTGTCACGATTTCGAGATGAGAGATTTCCACAACATCACCTATGCGAACAGGGCAGGAATGCGCCATTTCTCAGTATCAGTCAAAATATTGGCCTATACGGTTACTGTGCAGGCACAGAGAAAATCATCATCGACTCCCTGGCATTAACCGATCCATTTCTGGCCAGAACGCCGGTAACCGGGTATTGGGAAATCGGACATTTTTGGCGGGACATTCCCCCGGGTTATATTGAAAGTGTGGCGCATAACCAGCCTCTCATTGAAGACCCGGAGCTCAATGAACAGTATAAGGTCATAGCCCTGATCACGAGGAGTGAGGATCTATTAAATCCTGAACGGCTCAAAGCGATCGCCATGATGAACCTCGGCTGGCCGATAAAACCTACTAACGGTTATTAAACCATCCTCTGGCCTAAAAAATATTATCATTACAGGGAATTAATGCCTGCATGCACTTGTTTTGAGATTGGCAATGATATTTTAACTTGTATCAGCCAACAAATTAACCCTGAGTGAATATTTAAACAAAATGGCTTAATAGAATCGAATAATAAGGTCCAATCAGATAACCCACCAAAGTTTGATAATCAGGTGTTTTCTTTACCTGTTACATTAAATGAAAATGATGCGTTTTACGGAACCAGGTCTTTAATACCCAAGTTTGAAATCTATCTTATAAACAACAGACAGAAAGTAATCATCAGATTGTACACTACCTTGTACAGCTCCTTGTAAATAGCGATATTTCAGATAAATTATGAATATTAACAAACACAATCAAATCAAGGAGTAAACTCATGTCTAAATTCTTCAAACTGTCCATCTTCGCCAGTATACTGGCAATCGCAGTTGTTTTTGCCTTCGGCCCCAGCGCGGCTCTGGCCAACAGCAACGGTGAAACATTCGACCTGTTTGTGGACCACACTATCAACGGCCGCAGTCTGGGCTTGGATAAGGCGCTTCCGGTTGATGTGTATGTCAATGGCACAAAAACCTTCACCTTCAACTTTGGTGAGAGCTTCTCGGCCTCACTTCCTGCTGGAGAATACTTGATCGAAGTCAGATTGGCTGGTGATCTTGGCGCCCCCATTATGACCCTAGGCTCAACCGAAATTCCCGCAGGCGTGAATGTCGCCATCCGGGCCACACTCGGCGCTCAGAAAACCCCAACACTGCGAGTCGTTGTTCGCTAATTTCCTAGCCAATTCATTGATAATGCCGGCAAATGATGATTGCCGGCATTCTTTTGTTTTAATGAGTGTTTACAGAAACGATAAAGCGATCCTGCAAATGATCATTGCCAAGCAAGAGGATCAAATCTTAATAAAGACAAAAAAGTAGAAAAACTGGATAAGATGTGATATTGTATAGACAGGAGGTGCTGTGATGGAAGTTTCTATTGGTCGAATCACTCACTATTATGATCGTATCCATGTGGCTGTTCTTAACCTGAGCGATGAGTTGATGGTCGGAGATCGGGTCAGGATTAGGGGAAACGCCACAGATTTCATCCAGGAGGTCGTTTCAATGGAGATTGAACACCAAAAAGTAACCTCAGTAGGACCGGATGATGAGGTGGCGCTCAAAGTCAACGAACCAGCCAGGAAAGGTGATACCCTTTATAAAATTTTCGAATAGCTATCAAACAAGAATGGGGATCTGACTCGATACATGATGAATATAAATTATCAGTCTGATGTTATTTTTCTGATGACGTAATACTGATTAATTTGACGACCCATCAAGAATCTGATTGCTGCTCCTTTTCTGGCCGGGATAGAACGCCCCACACCAGTAAAATCCATAATAATGCGTTTGGTACAGCGTGAACAATAACCGAAGCCCAGGTGGACTGGGTGAATTGGGCGATGAAGGGAGTAACCAGCATCCCGGGTATCATACCAATAAAGTGCCACTTCAACACGGCATGAACAAGCCAGGCCCAGAGCATACCATTGAAAACCCAGGCGAAATCGCCCAAGAACATCTCTTGCAATGGTAGAAGATAACCGCGCCACATCATTTCTTCGCTGAACATCGCCAGCAGGTGTAACGGAACAAATATCAATAATAGCTTCCAATTGCCGTGCAAAGTGACACCAAAAAAATCACGTGGTGGGAGGGACATTTTCCGCAATGGGTTGAAAGGCGCAGGCAGATAAGATGGGGGTGAAAAAATTTTAACTTTTGCAAAAAATTTTCCCACGGGTTCTAAAAGCTGGTCAGCCAAAACCGTTATTACCACTGCAGCGACAACCCACCAAGAATCACGACCGTCAAACGCTTGCAGTCGAAACCGTTCAACGAGGGCAGTTTCCCCCAGTGATACACCTTCCAGCCAGATATAGAAGAAGATTGAAAGGGGTAATAAAAGCATAGAAGGAATCCATAATGCCCCAAAGAAGGCCGTGATGCGTGGCAGGCCTGCCTTTTCCAGGCGAGGGACGCCATAATAAACACCGACATAAATGAGCAAACCGGTCAGTCCAAAAACGATGATATGAAACCAGATCGACATGGTGATCAATGCACACGTCCTTTTTCTTCTGTTGGATTATAGTTAGCATTATCCTATCATAATTATCCAAAATCAAAGCCAAAAAGGACACAACCGCAAATATTGAATGGATATTGCTTCAGATTGATTGCCTGTAAATTATGAAATGAATCGCTTTAAATTTTAATACTTCGGTATGGGTCCAAACCCCTGCGCCCCTTTAGAAATTCTTCCTGATCCCTGATCAATTTTAAAAAGCAAGCTTGATCTAAACGAATTAAATCCCAACAAGGGATTGACCATAGAGAAACTAGCAAAACCCAAGATTAGATTCTTGCTATCTGGGATCAAACAGCGATGCAGTTATCCAATTTCTCTCACCTCTACAACATTCAGAGATCAGAATTTATCAATTTACAGTCGCCTAAAATGAAGGAGACCCTCAGGTCAATCTCCCTTACGTTCTAAAATGATATTCATATCCCTCAATTTTCGTGGGAGGAATTCGGTCAAGGCAAGGTAAACTGCCAGGCCGGCAATGGCCACCCACACTTCGATGGAAAACAGGCGGCGTTTCAGGATGATCTCAACAGGTGTATCCACCGCCCGCATCATCAATGGATAACGCCCTCCACCCACAACGAAGAACACCATATAGAATCCATATACGATTTCAACGATAAAATTGATGATGATAAACCAATGTAATAATTTCCACCACTTCCGCATTTTTCCCTTTCTGCTTAACCGAACTGAATAATCTTCGACAATTTCATCATACCATGCAGGTTGTGTTCTGCCCCAACGATTATGTTCTTTTGAACAGGTCATTCGAACTTAATCATTTCAAACGGGATTCGGGCATGCTTACCAGGGTTATGTTGACATGCCCTATAAACATAAGTGAATTAGAAAACTTTTTCACTGCTAACTGGCTCGATAATCCCGATCACCTGGAAAAGCGAACGAAAAAATTGTTGCATTTAATCCGAGATGTATGATACTATTGAGAATATCCCAAAATTATCACAATTAATTGGAACAATTCCCTCGGTTTAAGCGTCTGTTACTCATTCTCTCACATTTAGTTACATTCATTTAAAGGATTGTTCTATGAAAATAAAATTGCTTTTTGGAATCCTATTTATCTTAATCCTCTCAGCTTGCAGCTTGGACGTGATCGCTAAACCCGGTGTTGATGAACCAGTCTCAGAGGAGCCTGCTCAAAATATGCCGGGTGAGGCGGAGGCCCGTTCAGCAGCCCTGGCATTTTATTCCGCTCTCAACCAGGGTGCATTTGATCAGGCAGTCCGTTATTATGGCGGCTCATATGAAGGGTTGGAGGGCTATAACCCCCTGATTGACCCGGGTGATCAGGCCGGACTCCTGAAGGCTGGCTGTGAAGCCAGCGGGATCATGTGCCTGGATGTGCTGGAAATTACCCTGGTCCAGGAGAATGAACCTGGCGAATATATCTACGAGGTCTCTTTTGCCAATCCGGACGGAAGCCTGTTTATTCTGGGCCCCTGCTGTGGCGCGACAGAAGAAGAAATGCCCCCGATATCTGCGTTTACCGTACATGTTGTCTGCGACCCTGATGGTATCTGTCGGGTGCTCGATCTGCCGCCTTATGTGCCTTAGAGAACGATCAATTCTTGGTATTCAACCTATGTAACAAACGAGGTAAAAAATGAAACTACGGCAATTCCCCATCCTTCTTATCAGTTTGATCATATTATTCATTGTTAGTGGCTGTGCCATTTTTGATCGGGATCAACCTCAGGATCTCGAAGTACAAATTGCTACCCAGGCCGCCCAAACACAGCAAGCCCAAAATATTATCGAAACCATCGTGGCCAGCACGTTAACGGCCATGCCGACCAGTGAAGAGAAGTCCCCGGGTGAAGGTGTCAACGAGGGTGAAACCCCTCCACCCCAACCCACTGAAACGGCCACAGCGACATTTTTACCGACCGACACGCCTGAACCCACGCTGACACATACCCCAGCCCTCAGCGTCCCCCTCGCAGAAGTCAGCGTGGCCACCAACTGCCGGACAGGCCCCGGGAAGATTTATGACCAGGTCAGTGTGTTGAGTGTTCGCAGACAGGTGGAAGTGGTCGGCCGGAATGCCGCCGGCACCTACTGGGTGGTCAACAACCCGGGTGGGACTGGCACCTGCTGGTTATGGGACCGCTATGCCACGGTCACCGGCCCGACAGCAAACCTGCCCGTGTGGGACGCACCCCCCACCCCGACACCCGTTAGCGGGGTGACACCCACACCATCCGTGGTGACCCTCAAGGTCAGCGTGCCCACCAACTGCCGGGTTGGCCCGGGCAAAGCCTATGAAATCGTGACAGTACTGCGGACCGGGAAGACGGTTAATGTGGTTGGTCGACATGCCACCGCCGACTTCTGGGTGATCGAGAATCCTGCAGGCACGGGCACCTGCTGGGTGTGGGGCAAGTATGCTAACCTCACAGGGTCGCCAGGCAGCCTGCCAGTTCATACGCCTCCCACCGCACCCACAACAAAGCCAGGCCTGACACCTACGCCTTCTGGTGTCACACTGAAAGTGAGTGTGCCCACCAACTGCCGGGTGGGTCCCGGTAAAGCCTATGAGATCGTGACGGTACTGCGGACCGGGAAGACGGTTAATGTGGTTGGTCGGCATGCCACCGCAGACTTCTGGGTGATTGAGAATCCTGCGGGCACGGGCACCTGCTGGGTGTGGGGTGAGTATGCAACCTTCACAGGGTCGCCAGGCAGCCTGCCAGTTCATACGCCTCCCGCCGCACCCACAACAAAGCCAGGCCTGACACCAACCCCTAGCAGTGTCACCCTCAAGGTCAGTGTGGACACCAACTGCCGCACCGGTCCGGGAAAAATCTACGATATCGTCACCGTTTTCAGGATTGGGAAGACTGCAGAGGTGATCGGACGGGGTGCTGATGGTGAGGATTGGGTGATCCGTAATCCAGCAGGGACTGGTCATTGCTGGGTGTGGGGCAAGTATGCCACCCTGACCGGCCCAACCGGGAGCCTGCCCATCTGGGATATACCCCCAACGCCCACGCCAAAGCCGTGAGGAAGTTTCTTTTAGTCGATCCAAATTAACCTGACGATTTACAGGATAATCCAATGACCCAGCAGCCCAACTTTTTAACCAGGTTGGGCTGTTTTTTAGGTTTACGCTAATCTAGAAATTCCGGGAAATCTAAATATGATCGTTAAACATTATTACGAACAGGAATATAATAAGAACTTATCGGAAACATCAGACCATTCACCGGAGATTCGATGAAACCATTCACTAAACTCACCCGTCTGAGTAAACTCCGCCGTATGCACAACCTGGCAGTAACAGGGCTGTCCCATTACGGCCTTGATGACTCCACCCTCACCTATCACGGATTCGAGACCAACCTGTTCTATCGGGTTGTGACGGCTAAGGGCGAACGTTTTATGCTCAGGCTGGCCTCCCCGGGCTGGCGGACGCTGAAAGACCTCAACGCCGAAGCTCTGTGGCTCCAGGCCTTGGGCAAGGATACCAGCATCCCGGTCCCTGGTATCATACCCACCCGCTCGGGGGATCTGGTTTTATCCATCTCGCATCCGGGTGTCCCGGATATCTGGCACATGACCCTCATGCGCTATGTACCGGGGCGGTTGCTGGGCCATTACCTGACACCGGAAAACCTGGAAAAAATGGGGGCATTATTTGCGGAGCTTCATCAGCACGGCGCGACCTGGACCCCACCCGAAAACTTCACCCAGCGCCGGTTTGAGCACTGGCTGTCACGGGGTGAGGAAAACCACGTTGCGGCAATGATCAAGGGCCCGGAACAGCAAAAACCGTCAAAAAATAATCAAACTGTCCCACCTGTGCATAGAGACGTGCTGGAACGCATGGATTTCCATGTGGAAGAGGCCTATCGAGCCATTGACCGGTCGGATTTGCGCGTCATCCACTGCGATTTATGGCACGACAACATCAAATTGCACAAGGGGGAACTATATCCCTTTGATTTTGAGGATACCGTGTGGGGATTCAGGGCGCATGACATTGCCATGGCCATGCTCGACTTACTGGAGACAGTGGGCGAAGCGCACTACCCTACCCTGCTGGCGGCTTTCCAGCGTGGTTACACCGCCCACCTGGACTGGCCAGAGGACCTTATCGAGCCCTTCATGGTCGGACGTCTGCTGTGGATGATCAACTGGGTCGCCCATAACGAACCGGACCATTTAACGCGCATGATCGAGAGCCATGTTCCGGTCTTTACACACTACGAGCAAACGAGGCAGGTTATTTTGCCAGAAAATTAAACACACGGTAAATGCGCCCTAAATAGCGGGTGTGTTTATGATCATCGCCCACCCGCCTGAGGAAATTAACTAATCCAGGAGTAGGACTTAACTTCCTCCTCCTGGAAAATTATTATCCGTTGTTGTAATCTGGCACCCTTACCGGGTGAGAGCCTCGTAGGCATTGACCATACCGTGCCCAAATTCAGCATTAAAGCCCGGTGTACCGAGATCTTCAGCCGTCTGGATCAGCAGTGTTTCCACTTGCGCTGGGCTGATGCCCGGGTTATGGGCGTAAATCAATGCGGCAACACCGGCCACCTTGGGGGCGGCCATACTGGTGCCAATCGAGAACACATAACCCGCACCTGGCGCCCAGGCATTTAATGGGCTGTAGGCACTCAAACACATGCTAAAAGGAGAGGGCAAAGTGGATACATCACCACCCGGCGCTACAACCCGGGTCTCTGCTGCACCGTAATTGCTGTAAAAGGCCAGCGAGTCATCCAGGCCAGTGGCATTGATCGACATCGCTGCCGGTGTACCCGATGGGACGTGAAACGCAGGCCGAACCCTGGTGAGATCCAGCCCGGCATTTCCGGATGAGGACACCACGAGCACACCCTGCCTGCGAGCATATTCCGTCGCCCTCAGGTAAGCTACATACGCTGCAGCACCATCTGGTTCGTTCATAAACCGCCAGCCACCGATGCTCATATTGATCACGTCCACACCGTCATCGGCTGCAGTCAAGATCCCATCAATGATCCATGATTGAAAGCCAACGCCTGTGGCAATGAATGCGCCGTCATCCGGTATCAGAACAGCCACCATCACCTTGTAATTAGCAATACTGGCTTCAGGGGCCACACCGATAATCCGTCCTGATGTAATCGCCCCGGCTATCGACCCGGCCACATGCGTTCCATGACCTTCATAGTCCTGGGGGCCACCCTGGTCCCACATGATCCAACCAGGGGGGAGTTCTACGGTGATATCGACAAAATCCTTTCCGTAAGCATAGTTGGGGGCGATGTCCGGGTGCAGGTCATAAACTCCTGTATCGAGCACAGCCACGACAGCCCCTTCGCCCTGTTCAATCGCCCAGGTATCCGCATCACCGCCCACTCGCCGGATATCCCACTGATATGCCAGATACAGGTCATTGTCTTCAATGCCTTCGACCTGGATATCTTCATGCGCGATTTGGACGGCGGGCAAATCGAGGCTCAACATCTGGTCAGACCCCACATAGATGACACCCGGTATTTTTTGGGCCTTGCCCGGGAAGTCAGTGCCACCTGAGGCTACCAACACCCCGATCTGGGGAAACTCGTTAAGGATTTCACCGCCAGCCGAACTGACCCGGGCAGCAGCATTACGCGGAATCACTGGTCCGCCAAAAACAAGGAGGTAGGTCTGTTCCCCCTCTGCTGCCATGACCGTGTTGGGCACCATCACTGCTAGTAAAATGAGCGTAAGCGCAATACTGATGACCTTTTTCATCGCACTATCCTTTCTTATTGTCATTTGTCTGTAAATGTCTGATCAAACAATTTGAGTTTTCTAACCGAAATCGCATCACCTCCTTGAG
>SKPR01000208.1 GCA_007119455.1 Candidatus Brevefilum sp.
CGAGCAGAAAACGCCACTGATGAAGAGCTGGCACCTGCTCAAAAAGAGCTGAATGAATTATCCGGGGTTCTGGGCCTTGAACTAAAGGAACCGGAAAAGACCACCACTGGTGCAGATGCATTCATTGAACTTCTACTTGAGATCCGCCAGGAACTGCGGCAGCAAAATCAATATGATCTCGCCGACCAGGTACGCGACAAACTGGCTGATTTAGGCGTGGTCATCGAAGATACAGCCCAGGGGTCTTCCTGGCATTGGGAGTAAATGTTGAGTGAATGGATCACCGGACGCAACCCGGTATTTGAGGTGTTGCGAGCAAAACGAAGGCAGCTCAACCGGCTGTGGTTAGCTAAAGGGGCCAAAACCGAAGGCCGGCTGGGTGAGATCATCGAACTCGCACATGCACACCAGGTTCCGGTTGAGTGGGTCAACCGCGGCGATCTGGATGGCATTGATCCACACCACCAGGCCGTGGCACTCAACACAGGCGGTTACCCCTACTCAGACCTTGAAACAATCATCCATAATGCAAAATCTCATCAGGAGCCGGTTTTTGTTTTGCTGCTTGACCAGGTCCAGGATCCGCAAAACCTGGGCACTCTGCTGCGCTCAGCAGAGGCATTTGGTGTGCATGGGGTGATTATTCCCCTCGCCCGGTCAGCCTCGGTGACCCCCGCAGTTGTCAACGCCTCTTCGGGAGCAGCCGAAATGCTCCAGATTGCCCAGCATAATCTCGCCCAGGCGATGGATCGCCTCAAAGAAGCCGGCGGATGGATGGTTGGCCTTGAGGATAGCCCGGATGCCCAAACCCCTGATCTGATCAACTTATCGGGCGGCATCGGCCTCGTGATCGGCAATGAAGCCCAGGGACTGCGACGCCTCGTTCGTGAGAAATGTGATTTATTGTTACGCCTGCCCATGCGGGGCCAGATTGATTCACTCAATGCTGCTGTTGCAGGATCCATAGCTCTGTTCCTCGCCACCCAGGCACGCAGCTAAAAACTCCTTTTAATTCGATAAAACCCTTGTTAATTTCAGGGCATATATTTTAAGGTTATAAAATCCATACAAAGTTCATATATTTTATGTATTTTATACAATTCGTATGATATAATTGATTATCATAAAAACAATCCTATGGAGGAACTTTTAAATGAAAATCAGCAATAAACTAAACAAAGCCATCAACGCCCAGATCGGTGAGGAATTGAAAGCATCCAACGCTTATGCTAACATGGCCGTGTACTTCAATACATTAGGTATGCTCAGATTATCCGGTATGTTCTTTGAACAATCTGAAGAAGAACGAGAACATGCGATGAAATTCTTGCACTTTCTAATGGATGTTGAAGGCGATGTCGCCATTCCAGCCATTTCAGCTGTCCCCTATCAATTTGACAGCGTAAAAGCTGCCTTCGAAATGGCCCTGGGCTGGGAAAAAGATGTCACAGGTAAGATCAATGACTTGATGGATATGGCCATTGAAGAAAAAGATTACGCCACACAGGAATTCTTACGCTGGTTTATCACCGAACAGGTGGAAGAAGAGGCAACCATGTCACACCTGGTCTCTGTAGCTGAAGCATTGGGCGATCGCTCGATCCTTGCTATCGAAAACCACCTGCCCCAGGCGTAACCCTGGCAATCCGACACGAGAAAGACGGCCTAACAGCCGTCTTTTTTTTAATATAACCACTCAGCATGCAAGAGGTTATCAGGACCCAGCCCTCTACAGCAGACTACATGAGCAGTAACGTTTAAATGATTGATAAAAGTAATATCGGCTTTCAAACAGGACGAATCACCTCATACCCACCCATCAATGTGCGTAACACATCGGGGATAACGACTGACCCGTCCGCTTGCTGATAATTCTCCAAAACAGCAATTAAGGTGCGGGGCATCCCCAGCCCGGATCCATTTAAGGTGTGAACAAAACGGGTTGATTTTCCGTCTGCCGGACGGTAACGAATTCCTGCTCTTCGTGCCTGAAAATCGCCCACATTGGATATCGACGAGATTTCAAGCCACTCCCCACATCCCGGCGCCCAGACTTCGATATCATAGGTTTTGTGAGAACCAAACCCCAGATCACCGGTCGATTGCAATAAAACCCGATAGGGCAGTCCCAGGGCAGCCACGGTTTCTTCTGCATCTTTGAGCATTTTGTCATGTTCTGCCGGTGAATTTTCAGGTTTACAATAAGTGTACATCTCAACCTTATCGAACTGGTGCCCTCGCTTAATACCACGAACGTCCCGCCCCGCGCTCATTTTTTCTCGCCTGAAGCAGGCTGTGTAAGCCGTGTAATGGATGGGTAGCTGTTCTTCGCTGAGGATCTCGCCCAGATGCAGACCAGTCAGGGGCACCTCTGCCGTGGGGATCATCCACAGATCTTCTTCATGGTCACGATAAAGATTATCTTTAAATTTCGGCAACTGCCCAGCACCAAATAAGATATCTTCCCTGACCATGAATGGCGGATATTTCTCAAGGTATCCCTGGCGGATGTGTAAATCAACCATCCAGAAAACTAAAGCACGCTGCAGAAGTGCACCCGGTCCGCTCAAAACATAAAATCTCGAACCAGCCAGTTTGACCCCTCGATCAAAATCGATGATGCCCAGTTCAGGACCCAATTCCCAATGGGGTTTGGGTTCAAAATCGAATTTCTGTGCCTCTCCCACCGTTCTCAGAACAACGTTATCACTATCGTCAACACCAACCGGTACATCAGGGTCGGGGATATTGGGTATAACAGATACCAGTGCCTGTAAATCGTCATCAACCTGTTTGAGCGCCTCATCAACCTTGTCAATGCGCTCCCCCAAATCTCGCATAGACTCAATTTTCTCCTGCCTTGCGGCCTGATCCTTCATCTGACCAATTTCTTTGGAGACCGTGTTCCGCTCCGAACGCATTTCTTCAACCTGCTGGATTAATTCCCGCCGCTCTTCATCCAGCGCCAGGATACGATCGACCGGGGAAGGATCCAAATGTCGTTTTACCATAGCTTCGCGTACGCGTTCGGGTTCATCCCGGATCAGTTTCATATCGAGCATCTTCGCAATTCCTCCAAATTTTATTGGTTTGTCTTGATTTTACCTTAATCCCCCATAATCAAAATAATTTGTGCCTGAATAAAATCCGAGTGCGTCCTCACCATGGAAGTAAGTTGATCAGTGTTTTTGCGTTATCCCAGGCATAACCGCGGAATGTGTTATCAAAATAGCAATACACATCCAAACCTGAATTGACCCAATACTGAATACGATCAGCCCAGCGCCCTATTGCATCCAGATCGTATGGATCACGGTAAGCCTGGCCAGGTCCATGCAAGCGAATATAGATAAAATCAGCCGTGGTTATTATGGGTGATTGGCGGTAGTCAATGTCATAAACACAAAAAGCCATATTCTTCGCTTGTAGCCGATGATAAATCGATTCTTTAAACCAGGTTGGGTTGCGAAACTCAAAAGTATACCGGTGATCGTCAGGCAAATGACCCAAGAACTTTTTCAACCGTGTTTCATTCACACCCCATTGGGGAGGAAGCTGAAATAAGATCGGGCCGCATTGTTCACCAAACAAAGCAATCCGCTCTAAAAAGACAGGCAGGGTTTCCTCAGGTTCAAGCAGATTCTTCATATGGGTAATGTATCGGCTGGCTTTGACAGCAAAGGTGAAGTCGTCCGGGACGGTTTTTCGCCAATTATTAACCGTACGGACTGACGGCAACTGGTAAAACGTATTATTGACTTCTACTGTTGAGAATTGCGAAGCAAAATAATTAAGCTGCTCGTTTTTCGCCATGCCTTCCGGGTAAAACCGTTCAGCAAAATCGGGGTATTGCCAGCCCGAGACGCCGATCAACGCGGTTGCCATGCCTCAAAATCCTCAGAACAGCGCCAGCATGGTCACGTTGCCGATTTCGGGTAACAGGTATTGCCAGGAAAACTCACGCGTCCGGGCAGTCAATATTTTTCCGTTCGAGAGCACAGCATAAATTTCGTTGTTGGCACTGAGAAAACGTTCAACCATCGCCTCTGGCCATTTTTCCTCAAGATTACCCATGATGAGGTGCCAGGTTTCTCCACCATCGGTCGTTTGCTCAATGCGACCCCCACGATCCACGCCATCAGCCGGCCCGAGGATCATGTGCGTGGCCACCATGGGATCAACCCAGACTGCACGGCAGTAAGTATCATATTTTTTCGTCCAGTTCTGGCCCCCATCCAGGCTCAGATAAAATCCACCTCCGGTTGGTGCCAGGACATAATCCGGCGATGTAGCATGCGTACTGACAGAATGGACGTCCGAGTGAAGCTGACCCGGTTCTGGATCCCGCCTGGGTTGGCCCGTGCTCCCGGGGACCAGCGACCAGGTTGCACCATAATCGTCTGAAAAGAGCAGCCCACCGACCTCTACGGCGGCATAAACCCGGTTGTCATGGAAGGCAAACCCCCTGACACAACCGGCATTGGGTGAATAAGGCATGAACCAGTCGTTCTCATCCCTCAACTTAGAAACAATATCTACACGCTGCCAGGCTTCATCATCAATTTGTTTGGTAAAAATATTCGCCGGTTCACTGCCCGCATAAAGATAACGCGGATCCTGAGGATGGATGCTGACCCAACGTATATGAGGCGTGGTGATCTCATCCGAGTCGAGGGACCAGTTTTCACCACCGTCCCGAGTCACATACACACCCTCTGTCGTGCCTGCCAGGCCTACCTCTCCCTGTATAGCCAGTGATGTAATTTCAAGACCTGTCAGCGCATGGTCTTTCTCTTCCCAGTAATCCACAACACGCTCGAAGCGGATCAATCCGTGACGTGTTGCGATGATCATATTTTTCTTCATCCAACTACCTTTCCCAGAATGGTTTTCGGTCTGCTTAATTAATTCTATTATCCCAAGCTCCGTTTAAACAAGATTTTTTGTTTGGTGTTGGTTTGTTCTGCCAGGGTTCGTTAGGAACACGTTAGGAGACATTAACAATTCAAGCCATGATGAACAAACCATAAACCAACACATACCAGCCACACACAACCCATTACAGGATGTATCCTGCTCAATCAGGTACGAAATTCTGCAATAATGGAGTCAATAAGTATTTTTCAAATTGATCCGACGCAAGATTTCATGGCGGTCGTTTATGAGCAATGGTTTGATCTCCAGGAACTGGATGCATCAAACCATCAGATTTTTTTATTTTCGAACCAATCGAAACAAATGGCGTCAAAGCTGTCACTAGCTGAAGAACAAGCACGGCGCAAATGGAATGATCGGTAATATAATAAACCAAATGAGACAGACACGAGATTCACGCTCGTGTCTGTCGATTCACAGGAGATATCGCCGGGGGAAATGCTTTAAAGTCACCAATCTTCGATTATAATGAAATCCGTGTTAATTGTAAGACAATTATCAAGTATACTAATGTCTGGCGCAAAACGAGACCATGCGGCAATGATGATTCACTGATGACCGAGCGAGAATTATTGATTGTATGAAAAGAAAAACCAACCTGATTCCCATCCTGGGGTTTATCATCCTGACCGGCATGGTAACCCTCCTTATGATCTCATCCTCAATTGAAGCCTGGATTTTCCATCCAGCCACTGGCCTGATCGCCATCATCATCCTATTCGGCGCATTGGTATCAATTTATTATGAAGGGAAGGATCTACTTTCCGAGCTGAAAGATCGTGCCAGCTTTTCCCGGCAGTTCCTGGAATTCCTGGCGGTGTTTTTAGGTGGGGTTATAACAAGTTACCTCTCCTATGAAATTGGTATGGGTGTGGTCGTTGCCTCCAGTGTGGTGGCTATCATCGTAGACCTGATCTGGCCGGATTATGGCGTCCCAGCTTTTTGCGGTTCGTTTGTGGGAATGTCGTCCAATTTATTGTTTTTCAATTACTATGAAGTCGCCCTGGCAAGCATGATCGGGGGGCTGGTTTACGTGCTTACCCGTGATACTTTCAGCGGATTTGGCGGTAAATTGGGCACCATCGCCTTTATTGCAGCGGCAATCACCGGCCTGGGCCTGCGCCGACCATTCATCATTGCACCGGTAACCGACCTTCAGATTAGCGGCCTGGTGATCCTGATCTCGCTGATTGCCACACCCCTGACTTTTTACCTGAACTGCGATAAAGGCCATGGCCCTGTGATGGCTTCGGGCGTGGTCGGCCTGCTGGGCGGATTAATCCTGCCACCCCTCTTCCCGGTCCATGGCACCCTGCTGGCCGTGGTTGCATTCTGTGCCAGCTTTACGGGTATGAGTAATACGAAGCGATGTCCTGCTTTCTGGCTGATCCTGGTGGCAGGCCTTTTTACGGGGGTCCTTTTTGTCTTCAGCATCCCCCTCCTGGGCGGCGCAGGCGGCAAATTAGGCACCATCGCCTTTGCATCAATCCTTTCTACCTATGGCTTTATTCATCTATACGAAACTCATTTTGAACATGATGTTCGGCATCAATCCAATCAAGAACATGAGGGGACAGGACAAAAAACTTAGGTATTGCTGAATTTCAATGCTTGATATCGCAAGGTACACTCATCCGGATAAATTCACCTTTTTATTTAAACACGCTATAATAATGCCACTATGCACCGCAAAACCAGAATTTGGGTAATTGTCACATATCTGGCGATCTTTTTCGCAGCGATTGCACCCAAACCTGCTGCAGCCCAGGCCGGGACAGCCATGGATTTGATCAATGGCGTCAATGCCCTGCGCGAAAGCAAGGGCCTGGCACCCTATACCGTCGACAGTTATCTGATGGGGTTTGCCCAAAGCCACAGCGACTATATGGCTTCAATCGGCCGCTGGACCCATACCCGGGCGGATGGCACCTCGGCCTTCCAATATGGGATTAAAGAAAATGTGGCCACCGGAAACGATATGTCGGTTCACAGAACCATTTATACCATCTGGGCAGACTGGGTGCACTGGCAGACAATGGTCGGTTACACGGGCGGGAAGGTCGGCGCTGGCGTGGCCATCTCCGGCGGGACAGTTTATTACACCTTGAATGTGCTCCCTGAAGGCAGCGTCGTACGACAGCCTGCAGCAACCCAACCAAACACAACTGCGGCCATACCGGTCTCTCAGGAACAACCCACCCTTCGGCCACCGCTGATGACCAGCACACCTGAAACAGATGGGCGGGTTATTCACATTGTCCAATCTGGTGAAACGCTGTGGACAATCTCCCAGGCATATGAAGTGCCGATTGACGAGATCCTCAGGAACAGCGGCATGAGCCCTACCCGGACAGATGTGTATGTGGGGGATGAACTGGTCATCCAGCCAGCCACTGAAAGCACCCCAGTGGAAATAGCCCTTGAACCTGACACCCCAGAGCCGGGCACGCCAACACCAACACCGACACCGACGCAACCCAGACCCACACTGACACCCCTTCCCACACGAACGCCTGCGCCAACGGCCACACCAACACGTCCTCCATCGGTCATCCACCGCACCCTGGGAGATGCCACCCGGGTTGGGCTCGGGCTGATCCTGGCCAGTGGGCTAGGTTTGATCCTGGTCGTATACCTGGGATTCTGGAAAAAATCCTGATTTTTCCCAAATTCTGCTTGACATCCGTTTGAAAACTGTGATAAACTCGTAATGTTGAAATAAGCCTGTTAGCAGGCCAAACAGACCGACTTTTACAAGAAAGGACGCACGCGCATGAACAACGCATTTTTTGCTTACGAAATGCCCCGCATCAAATCCGGCGATGTTGTCGGACGTGATTTGCTGCCGCGGAGTGCGCCTGCTGATATTTAGTCTTACCTAATTTGGTAAACCAGCCACGGGCACACTCCACACCCCGTGGCTTTTTTATTTCCTCCTGATATAAGCTGGAAGAAGCCGCACCAGACCAAGGGCCACGGGATTGCTGAAAACCCGTGGCCTTTTTATTTTTGAACGGATTAAGAGGAGAAAAACAATGTACAACCTGATCATAACCATTTGGGAAACCGGTACCGAGACCAATCAAGGGTGCTGCAAACGGGTCGCTAATGGGCAATCCGACCCCCGGCCCAGACTTGTTCACCGTAATTTGAACACCTCACCCCCAGGTCATTGATCCAAAGTAAGGCACGCTGTCGTGCCACGATCAAAGGACGGATCGACAAAATGCCGTCCTGAAGGAGGAACACGATGTACCACATCATCCTAATTGATGAGGCCTCCATGGAAAACAAGCAGGACTTACCGAACACGCAGGAAATGAAACTTGAGCAAGAACGCAAATGTGGAGAAAGCAATCGGAATTTTTTCAAAGCAACTGCCAGGTTCCTGCAAAAAACGATCGAAGAATCAAATGGAAATCGCATCTTCATCAGCAAAAACTGATGGAAGCATTGAGAACGGAGAAGCAATGTTAGCTACTACAATGAAAACGAGATTACGCCCCTTTCAACTGACAGATGGCCAGGCTGTGACCGACCTCTTCAACGCCTATTCCAAACACCTTTATGGCTGGGAAGAATTTACACTGGAAGATATGCTGAATGATTGGACCACGCCCGGGCTCAACCTGGAAGAAACGACCCGAGTCCTGGAAGGCGAAGCTGGAGAGATTATCGGGTATGCCGAGGTTTGGGATGTATCCAAACCCCATGTCACCAAGTATGTATGGGCCCTACTACACCCGGAGCATTGGGATGACAAACGTTATCACCAGATGCTGGCCTGGGCTGAAGAAGTCGCACGCGAGCGGATGCCCCTGGCACCAGAGGGCACCCGGGTGGTCATGAATCAGGGGACTGGCAGTAACGACCAGCGCCGAAAGGCAGCCCTGGAGGCATACGGATATGAGCTGGTACGGCACTGGTTCCGCATGCAGATTAACCTGGATCAAAAACCAACCCCTCCCACCCTGCCGGATGGGGTAAAAATTGAACCCATCAACATGGAATCTGA
>SKPR01000046.1 GCA_007119455.1 Candidatus Brevefilum sp.
GGGTTGTGATCCACATTGACGGTGTAAAAATCGACCTGACCTTCATACGCATCGGCCAGGTCAGCCAGCACTGGCTCAAGCATTTTACAGGGGCCGCACCAATCCGCCCCAAACTCGACCATCACCGGCCGGCTCGCTTGCAGCACCTTGCTGGCGAAGGCTGTAGATTGAATCGGCGTCAGTCCGGACATGGCTCTCTCCTTTGTAAAACGAGGCTGAATTGACAAGCCCCATCTGATCAAGTATCGTAAAAATGGTGGGAAAAATGCCACCGCTTTAATTATACTATTCGCTCCTGCCTCACCGGACATCAAATCGAGGAGATTATGCATAAACGGACACCCTTCGCCATAATAATGATCATCAACCTGGTGGCCATCCTGGCCCTGGCAGCCTGCAGCAATGGCGACCCGACCGCCGACTGGTCACCCTTTACCATTGAGCAGGAGCCGGCCTTCGACATCCAGTTCCGGCTGCCGCCGGCCTGGCTGGTCGATTTTGCGCCATCCGCCACAGCCCCGGGCCAGTGGGACGTGGTTTTGGTACCGCCGCGCTGCACCGAAGATCAGGAAAATGAATATGATGAAAACTGCGTCACCCTTGTGGCGCACGTCAAAGATGAAGCGATCTTTAACAGGGAGGATTTCCTGGGCATCGTTAGCGGCGATATCCCCATTGACCCCGCGGGGACCCAGCGCACCGAACTCCTCAGCAAAGACACCTTTGAAGCCGGCGAGCTGAACGTACAGCGCTTCAACCACAAGATCACCACCCCCATCCGCGAGATGGGGATGTCGATCTTCTACTTCGAGACCGAAGGATCACATTACACCCTGATGCTCAACCTCCCCCTGGACGGGCAGGCGCATCCAGTAGAAGACACAGTTGATCTTCTGCTGGGGACCCTTGAGGTGCTGGATTAAAATTGATTGACGGCACCCCTGTACCGTGCTAAAATTATGACCTGATGATGGGCGTGTAGCTCAATGGCAGAGCAGTGGCCTTTTAAGCCATTGGTTGGGAGTTCGAGTCTCCCCACGCTCACTTCTTTTATTTAACCATGTGGTTGGGCGTTCCCCATGAGGGGACAATGTCGAGTCTCCCCACGCTCACTTCTTTTGTTTAACCATGTGGTTGGCCGTTCCCCATGAGGGGACGATGTCGAGTCTCCCCACGCTCACTTATTGGTTTAAGTGAATGGTGATTGGGGGTCAGTAGAAATCAGGTATCAGGCGATCAGGTATTAGTAAAAGATGACCCACCCTGATTTATGTTGACAAAATTTATTGGATGTAATCGCTGATACAATCTGCGTGATTGGGGAAGAGTAAGGCCCCAAAAGCTACCCCAAAGACCTTTTGCTAACCGTCTCATTATTTCTTGAGTCAACACCATGTCCCATAAAGTATAAAACATAAATATGGATTTGCTTTATTTACGTTTACAGTCGAAAACATAAATAAGAAAAATTCTTATTGACCTTTTAGACAGACAGATCACACTCTTCAGGCGAGCCCATAAGATCGTGGAAGAAGTAACAGACAATAAGCATAACCGACTATTTCATGCTGAGGAAATCCTGAAAGTGTTGGAAGAGCGTATTTAAGTAAAGCAGAGAAATCAATTAATCATTATTGCCAGACTGCATTTTTGACCCATCTTGAATTACATTCACAGATTTTAATCGGGATTAGAAAAATTTTTTATCATCACAACTATTTGAGGTGTATCCGGCTGAAATAGCCCAGTGCCAGTCGCCCAGAGACGCTGTCTGAGTCTACAGACCTGCTAAAGTAATCACAAAGCAGACCGGCTGAGGAATCAGCGAACAGGCCCCTGGCAAGTTAAAAGAAAATTTTACCGAAAAGGGATGGATGGTTCAAAAGATAATGTTACCAAAGGGTTGTCCTTCTCCCTTCGTAAAGTGTCAAAGATCTTCACAGGGGAGGCCTTTACTTTGCCAGTGATCATTGCCTATAATTAAGAGTAAATTGATCTATATTGGATAATTACAACATCGCTTATCCGGGTTTTTTCTTAATGCAATAATAAACCACCCCGCTCAAAAATAAGGAGTATCTCAAAATGACCGTCAATCCGATCCCCGATGGTTATCAATCCATCACCCCCTTCATGCTCGCCACGAACGTAGAGGACTTGCTCAATTTCCTGCAACAAGCCTTTGATGCCGAGGTGACCACCCGCATGGACTATCCCGATGGCGGCGGAATCATGCATGTTGAAGTCAAAATCGGCAATTCTAGAGTGATGATGGGGCCTTCATCGGAAGAATTTCCGCCCATGCCAGCCATGCTGTACTACTTTGTGGAAGACGTGGACCGTGTTTATCAGCAGGCCCTCAAAGCTGGCGCCCAATCGGTTCAGGAACCGGAGGACCAGTTTTACGGCGACCGCACCGCAGGTGTGAGCGACCCCCTGGGGAATGCCTGGTGGCTTGCCACCCATATTGAGGACCCCACGCCTGAAGAGATTGCCAGGCGCATTCAGGAATTGGGTCAATAGACGTTCAAGGGTCCGGTCTTTTCATTGGCAGTATCCATTTTGTCCAGTCATTAATACTGCAAGGTTTTTAAAGTGTATCAGGAGAAAACGCTGCAAGATTAAGGGTATTATTCATATAAAGCAACCACAAATTATCAGGAGGGTATCTGTATGACCGTCAAACCCATTCCCGAAGGTTTCCACACTGTCACACCGTATCTGGTCGTTGATGGCGTGCCCGGGTTGATCGATTTCTTAGAAGAGGCTTTTGGCGCCAAAGAAGACATGCGATTACAAGCACCGGATGGCAGCATCTACCACGCCATCGTGGAAATCGGTAATTCCAAGGTGATGCTGGGGGACTCGAATGAAGATTTTCCCCCCATGCCAACCTCCCTGTACCTCTATTTTGAGGATGTGGATGGCGTTTACCAGCAGGCGATCCAGGCCGGGGCCATATCCATCCAGGAACCTGCAGACCAGTTCTATGGCGACCGCACTGCCTTTGTGCAGGGCCCCAATGGTAATATCTGGGGGATTGCCACCCAAATCGAAGAAATTTCTCCCGAAGAGATGGCCAGGCGAATACAAGAATAGTTTAACGCTGCGATCACGTATAAGATCATGGAGTCTGGAAATTACAAGTATACTGGACGAATGAATCACTCGACTCTGGATTACTATAATTCAAATTCAAAGCAGTATTTTGACAAAACATCCAGTGTGGCGTTAGATGCGTGGTGGGGTATTGCAGACAAACACATCACCAATGGCTCGGTTATTCTGGATTTGGGCAGTGGGTCCGGGAGGGATCTAAAATACTTCTCCCAACAGCATGATCGTGTGATCGGGTTGGATTATTCATTATCCCTGGCGAAGATCGCCCATGATCATTCGCACAAACCTGTGATTCAGGCTGACATGCGAACAATACCCTTTAAACAGGATGCTTTTGATGTGGTTTGGTCCATGGCTGTTTTGCATCATTTGCAAAAACAAGACGTTTCTACCGCCCTGATGGAAATCAAGCGAATCTTAAAAAATAAAGGTAAAGTATTCGTTTCAGTAAAACAGGGTGAGGGTGAAGAAATTTCAAATGAGGGACGTTTTTTTGCCTATTACACTGTGCATGAATGGGAACGTGTTTTGACCAGCGCCGGGTTTAAGATCAGGGAAACGGTGATGACAGAGGAAAAGCGGTTCTGTGATCATTCAGAAGACTTTATCACCGTACCATGGATCTTTACATATGCAATAAAGACCTAGGGGTATAAGACCTTATCGATCGAAATAATTCACCAAGCACCTTGTACAAACCATAGACCAACAATCCGATCCGACATAAAATCACCATAAGCAACACACTAATCGAGAAAGGATTAACATGATCGACATTATTTTCATGGGTGGCCTGGTGGTTTTTTCAATTTCAAGCCTTTATTTCTTCTTCAATCGCCATAAACCCGAAGGGCTCAACACCGCCTTTCTGGTCAGTTTTGTTACCATTGCCTCGTACGTTCTGATGTGGGATGGGTTCTTTGCCGTTGAAAGCCCAGCCGGGCAACCGATCTTCTGGTCCCGCTGGCTATTTTATGTCGTGAGCTGTTCACTGCTCATGCTGGAAATCGGACGGGCCAAAGGCATTACGTCTACCGGTAAGGTGGCCGAGCTTGTTTTCCTCAACACCATCGTGATGGTCACCGGGACGGTGTCAGCGGTGACATCTGGCTGGACAAAGTGGCTGTTCTTCGCCATCAGCGCTATCGCCTACCTGATCCTGATCATCCCGCTGTTGCGTGTGCGCGACGGCGACTCAAACTGGATTGACAAATACATTCTGCTGGGATGGAGCGGGTTCCCCGTTGTCTTCTTCCTGGCGCCCACCGGGATCGGTTTGTTCGGTTCGGCTGTGGCCATGGGCCTGTACCTGCTGTTGGATATCTACACGAAGATCGCATTCAACCTGCAATTGAAAGCCTGACCTGCCCAGACCTTAAGATAAACTGATTCTGAAATTTTTCAATTTCTACCATTGATTATAGTGGCCCTGCCTAAAGGGCCACTATTCGTTTATTGCGATTATTTTCACCTCAGTAACCGCAACCACAATGTAGATTGTGGTGTTGTCTGAGATAATTGATAACACCACTCTTTTTATCAGGGTATTCTGACCAGCGATGATGTGATTAATTGATAAATCAGAACTTTCAGGAATTATGATAGTGTGACCGGTTCGAAAATAATATTCATGGAGAATTTCGATAATTTCCAAAGGGGCAATAAGGCCCACTGGGTGATTGGGCAACCAGGCAATCAGGGATCAGCTGAGCGTTGAGAAAGTTTCCTATTGTCATCGTGAGGAGGCTTCTTTGGTGATGATAATCAGCCATAAATTAAATTTCACCTCTTGCAATAATATATTATCCGTGCTATCATGCTATTATGATACTGGCTTTTAAAGATCGTGGCACTCAGGATGTTTACAACGGAGAGAATACCAAATCCGCCAGAAAAGTTTGTCCTCATCACCTGTGGAAGGTTGCCGCTCGTAAGCTGGATTATTTAGATTCAGCAACCACTTTAAATGATCTGAGTGTGCCTCCTGGAAATCAGCTGGAAACCCTATCTGGTGATCGAGTTGACCAGCACAGTATCAGGATCAACGATCAATATCGAATTTGTTTTATCTGGACGGAGCAAGGCCCCGATCAGGTAGAGATCACCGATTATCATTAAATGTATTGGAGCAAGACAATGATTCGCATTCCTACAAACCGAACACCCACCCACCCCGGCGAAATTTTGTTAGAAGAATTTCTTAACCCGATGGGTCTGACACAACGAGCTTTAGCTGATGCTATCCGCGTTCCCTACCAACGGGTCAATGACATTGTCAATGGCCGCAGGGGTATTACCCCCAGCACTGCCCTGAGGTTGGCAAAATTCTTTGGCATGTCACCTGATTTTTGGATGAACGTGCAAATGCGCTGGGATATGTACTTCGCTAAAGTAAAAGAAAAATCAGAATTGGCCAAGATACAGACGGTTGATTCACTTCTATGATTCGTTTTTTCTCGAATGCTAACTTTTTAGTGGCAAATTTCCAAAAAATCCAGAAATCTTGCGGAATTTTACCCGATTCAGATGGATAACACCTCACAGGATTACATCATGGAAAAAAATCAAAAGAAAACATCTCAAAACGATCACAACCCAGACCAGTTGAGTTTGGGACGGGTGCTGCTGCTGATTTTTGCACCCACCACCCTGTTGACTCTCTCTTAACTCGGGTTAGGGCACATCCCCCAAATTCAGAATGCAATGCCGTCGTTCCTGCTCTTCTTTCTGCTGGCATTCTTGATCCTTTTCCCCTTCGAGCTGCTGGTCGTTTTATCTGCCAGCAAACGCGAGTTTGGCCGCTATTCTCTCAAGAGCGCTTTTCTCCGGCACGAAAAAATCCCCTGGTGGCAGATTGCTTTATTCGGGACTCTTTCATGGGGGTTTGCCGGTCTGATGACGGTAACCGTTCTCCCCTTAGAAACGAGGCTCTTTGCATCGATTGCCGAACGGCTAACAAACCTCCTGCCAGCCTATTTCGACTGGACAAATATCCAGTACCTTGAACGGTATTCAAGCGGGGTATTGACCCTCACGGCCATCGTATTTTTTGTTTTAAACGTGTTTATCGGCCCGATCATCGAGGAATTGTTCTTTCGGGGCTATCTGTCAGCCAAAATCAGCCGGTTCGGGAATTACACACCGGTCATCATGACGGTTCTGTTTTCTCTTTACCATTTCTGGCTGCCATTCGATAATTTATTCCGCATCACGGCTTTCCTGCCCGGTTTTTATGTTACCTGGAAGAAGAAAAATATCTACATTGCCATCGTTCTGCACTGCTTGAGCAATCTGTTTTCAACCATCGGCTTTGTTACAATCATTTCAGCCTTGATCTAAAGGTCAGAACAGAATATTTTTTAGCACCATTAAATGGCCATAAATAATAATCCTGAGGGTAAAGGTTTTTAACAATGACGATGTCAATAGCATTAAATTTTTCTGAGTAATTCACCGATCAAAATTCCACTTAAAATCAACTTTGTAAATTTATCGGTTTTTTACCACCCTTTCCAGGTAGTCAATCAAAACCTGGTTAAAACCATCGGGGTTATCCTGGTTCAGGATATGATGGGCGTTTTCAACCATAACCAATTCACTTCCGTGCAGCCGCTCATGCCATCTTTGGTTCATTTGGATAATGGCAGGGATCTCATGATCGCCAATCACAATTAATGTGGGTTTATCAGGCGGAGCAGGCAACCCTTCAGCCATATCCCTGATCATTTCATTGGTCAGGTGAATCACAGAGTCTTTCCCTGTAGCTTTTATTGATTCTTTGAGATAAGCGATCGTATCTTCTGTCAGGGCTTTGTGCTTTGCGAAAGCACTGCCCAGTGCTTTTTCAGGGTAGAGTTCCATGAACACGATTACGAGTGGGATCGCAGTTCTTAAAATGCCCGGGAATTTCGGGTACAGCGGCCCACCACTGATATGAATCTCGGCCAACACCCTTTCAGGATGATGGGCAGACAAACGCTGGACAACAAAGCTGCCCAAAGAAAGACCGGCCATAACAGCCTGCTGGATCCCCAACTCATCCAGAATGCCAACGACCAGGTCTGCAGAAACCTTTGAAAACCTGAGATTCCGATCAATTGCGTCTGAACGACCATGAAAGGGCATATCCCAGGTGATCACCCGGTATTCATCCGCCAGGGCTGCCACCTGGGCATCAAAAGTTTGATGGTCCATGGCCACACCATGGGAGAAAACCACAACAGGTGCGTCCTCCGGTCCAGCAACCCTGTAATAAAATTTTCCCAACTCATTTTTATAATAGTTTTCTTGAATGTCTCTGGTCAAGATAATCTCCTTGTGGTTTAATTGATCGGTTATTTTCGATTTAGAAAACGCCGATTGTTAGAAGTTACTCGCGATTATACTCGTAATATATTCGCAGCTCATTGTGATTGTTAATTTATCCGGGCAAACACCAGGTCAATCGTTTTGATAATGTCAATTTGATAAACGAAAAAACCACCTCATCTTGTCCCCACGAAAAGAAGGTGCATGTTCCACTTGGCTCCAGCAGCTGCGCGCTACCTTCTCCTCAAGGTGAAGTCTTTTCAATCATCGGGTGGAGAATGATTCGCATAATAAAGAGAAACCGAATACGCCCATTCAAGGGTTATGACCAACATTGCGATTGCTCTGAATAATTTATCACTTTTAGATAATTATGAACTAAACCCTGCAATTATAAATCTATCAAACTGAGCTGATGATAGATTTCGTATTCTTCCCGATATGCCATAATGCAAGCAATAACAGGATCAACCCACCTGCGTCGAAAAAAATAAACCTTCGGATGCTGGATGACAATATCGGATATCCCGCCGGGATGGAAAACAAGAGCACCGTCTCCCCCACCAGCCCGATCAGCTGCATCAGGTTTGCCTCTACCAGCGAACGTCGGTTCTTGTAAGGGTTGACGACGGCAAAGACATACGGAACCTGCCACATCAGGAATAAAATCCCAACACCCTGTACAGCCGCTCGCCCTGGTATGCCTGAAAGCTCGAAAGCCCCCACAAATCGGTCAGGCATCATAATGAACAGCAAAGCTGCCTGCAGGTTGATCATTAGCACGACTAAAACCAGCAGTCTTGCAATCCAGATCCTCCGGGTTTGTTCAACATTCAGGAACATTCTGTGCGCTTCCTTTCACAACCAGGTAAATAAATAATTGCAGCCGTTCTTGATGCTATTTCATAACCGACCCAGGTGATTTACCCGTATAGCAAATATCTCATTTAGCGGGTTGATGATCCATCTTATTTTAACGGATGATCGTAGAGAGACCGCAACAGTCACAGCTGTTTACGAGTATAATTTCACCAACGCCGCAGCCTGCACTTCATGGTGGGTTCATTATCGCATATTTTGATGTAACGAACATTGCGATGAAACCAGTCCAGAGATATTGATGGATGCGACAAAATAAGAAGTCAAACACATGAAATTACCCAACACCCGGGATTAACCCAATGGATGTATTGATCCGATTAAAAACCCATGCAGCCCGCACAAAGAAGAACCTCCAAACCGGCTGGATGGTTCTACGAGGTGCACCACCGGCCAAAAATTTTATTCTCACGTTCGGGTTATGCCTGGTGTTGTCGGTTACCTTCTTACTGATCGCGTCCAAATCATCCCCCCTTTACCCCCTCAACGACTGGGTGGATCCGCATGCCTTTTTCACCATGGGCCGGGGCATGCTGCGCGGCCTGGTGCCCTACCGGGATTTATTCGAGCAGAAAGGCCCATTGCTTTATTTTGTCCATGGCCTGGCTTCTCTGATCTCAGAAA
>SKPR01000066.1 GCA_007119455.1 Candidatus Brevefilum sp.
ACGGATTGGGAAAGACCTTGCCATTGATTAAAAGCCCGTTAATGTCCGGGTTGACCTGCGCTTTATCTCGCAAAAATTGTTCGATAGGTTTATCCGCGTCAAGGCGAAATCCGAGCCACTTCTCCAACACCTTTTGGGGATGAACGGCCTGATCAAAGCTCAGGTTAGCATTCCAATCTGAAAGGAGGACGGTATTGGTCTTCTGGAAAATGGCCTTTAGCTGGATTTCTCGATCAAATCTGGAAAGAGGTCGATACTTCAGCAGCGATTGTCCAGCAATGCGATAGAAAATCGCCAGCGCATCTTCGTACTCTACTCGATTAAAAGCAAGCTCAGGGATGTGGTTCCTGGAAAAATGAGACGGCGCTTTTTCCAGCACCGTGTGATGGCGGGTCTCCTCATCAGATTTTGCGAATTTGCTTTTACGATCCAGTTTGAGGATGCAGTGCTCGATCTGATTGGTTTCTGTTGAAGACACACTGACGAGAGAAACAATCGCATCCGTTCGCCCACCGGTCAGCAGTTGAAGTGGTTCTATCTTAATCTTGTGACGATCCTGTGCCAGTTCAATTAGCTTGCGGTATTTTTCTGGCAGGGATGAAAAATCATCATTATTTTCAATCATTTCATCACCTTCTCAAAACGCAGAACTTATCGTTCTTGGTCATCTATCTTCTAAATAATGCATCCTTGGATGATAAGAAACATCATCTGCAAGCTGAATGATCCACCAAAGACTGATATATTCCATAGTATACCTTCTTTATATTAATCAGCTCGAATCATCAGAAAATCCTGAGATGAGGGATAGACAATCCGTTTAGGGGCTTTATTATTTTTTAGATTTTGAAGAAACAGATCAAATAAATTGCATTTAACCAACTGTCGGATTGAGTCAGCCAATCATTCGGATTAATGATATGATTTGGAAAAATCAACACGAACAAGCCCAGCAGGAGGTATTGATCAATGACCATTTACCTTTTGGATAAAACACTGCAAATTGAAATCTTCTATGAAAACGAAGATCAGGATCTCGATGACAATATCTGTGTCAAAATCATCGAACGCTGCCCGCCGAGTGAAAAAATCATGCGAATGGGCGAAACGCATCTTTTTCTAACCGTGGAACAGGCTCGCCAATTGGGCGAAACACTGCTTAAAGCAGCCAGGCATAGTGAGCGGGATGACTCTCAAGAAGGAGAAACACCTGATGCGAATGTCTCCTGAAGCTGTACGGGTTGCCATGTTGGCAGCACAGGGTTTGCTCAACCCGCCCCGCCAAGCCGCAACCCGAGCAGATCTATTACCCTTCATTAACCAGATGGGTTATCTGCAAATTGACACGATCCAGGCTGTCCGGCGAAGCCAGTACCTGGTGCTCTGGAGTCGGTTGGGGGATTATGACCCTGGCTGGCTGGACGAAATCTATAATGTGGGAAAACTATTCGAGTATTATGCCCATGCCCTGTGCTATCTCCCCATTACGGATTATCCGATATTTCGTGGCATGATTCTAAATGATTCGCGCACCGGTAATGACTGGTCGGAATGGGCTCAAGCTCACCCCGAAATTATTCAACAGGTTCGTGAGATTGTCACGGAAAAAGGCCCGGTGAGTACATCGGATTTCGATTCAAAAACAATATCAATTGATTGGGGTGATGTTAAGTTAGAACGGATAGCACTCCATCGTTTATTTTCCACTGGCGAGGTGATGGTAGCTTATCGGAAAAAATTCCGGCGTTATTACGACCTGCGCGAGCGTATCCTGCCGGCTTGGGACGACTCACAGGCCTTATCCTACGAACAGGCTCGTGAAAAATTAATCCTGAAAACCATTCACGCCCTGGGCGTGGCCCGTGAAGATTGGATTGCACCTTATTATTATTTAACCAAGACGGGACTGTCCGAAATATTAGAAGAGTTGATCGCAAGGGGCCTCATTAAACAAGTTTCAATTGATGGCTGGGATCAACCAGCATTTATCGATGTGGAATATCAAAATCTCATACAGGATGCCGCAGATGGTAAATTGCAAACCAACCTGACGACTTTGTTATCGCCCTTTGACCCCCTGGTTTCTGATCGCGACCGTGCTTTGGCCTTGTTCGATTTTGATTATAAAATGGAGTCCTATACCCCGGCCAAAAAAAGGCAGTACGGCTATTTCTGCCTGCCGATCCTGCATAATGGTCGTCTGGTGGGTCGGCTGGATCCCAAAGCCCATCGGAAAGAAAAGCGAATGGAAATTAAAAAGATTTATCTCGAGCCTTGGGTTGAAATGGAAGCAAACCTGACCGATGCCCTCCGCAAAGCCCTGGTTTCGTTTTGTGAATGGCATGGCATGCAAACCCTTGCTGTGACGGCATCAGAACCGCCCGATCTGGCAAAGGAACTCGAATGACCACAAACCCCGCTTACACTCTATGTTTTCTCTTGTACGGTGATGAAGTTTTGATGCTGCACCGGCGTTTTCCACCTAACCAGGGGCTGTGGAATGGTGTGGGCGGTCACATCCAGCCAGGGGAGACCCCCCGCCAGGCGGTCATCCGCGAGGTGTTTGAAGAAACGGGGTATCACATCACCGACCCTGATTTTGCAGGGTTGCTCACCTGGGAAGGTTTCGAAATCCCACCAGGGGGGATTGCCATTTTCACAGCAGAAGTACCCCACCAAGAATTTGTCAGCAACCATGAGGGTGAACTGGCCTGGTATTCCCGAACCTGGGCCTGTTCAGCACCGGAAGTGGTCGATAATATCCACGTGTTCCTGCCGAGAATACTTCAAGGCGAACACAATTTGCATTACCATTTTGAATACCAGGACGGTGTGCGCATCAAAGATTACATTGGACCACTGCCAGAGGATTTTAATCCTGAAAAACCCTTTCAGCCCGAGGAAACGCCAACCGAAGAACAACGGGGTGAATTCCTGCTCAGTTTCGATAACGAGCGGATACAATTAGAAGTGGTTGAAGATTTTATTACCAGGCGTACCTACTGGGGATTAGGACGATCAAAGAAGCTGATTGAAACCTCAATCCAGAATTCGGTTTGTTTGGGCATTTATCATCTCGGCCAGCAGGTTGGTTTTGCCAGACTGGTGACCGATCAGGCGACTTTTGCCTGGTTATGTGATGTATTTGTCGATGAAGATTATCGGGGGCATGGTTTGGGTAAATGGCTGGTTGATGCAGCTTGCCGATTCACCGACCAGCAAGGCATTGATGAGGTTTTACTCGCGACCCGGGATGCCCAGGGGTTGTATGAAGTCTACGGAGAATTCCGCGTCCTTGAATCGGCGGGTAAATGGATGATTCGTAGAAGAAAGAGTGCGTCATAAACACAAATCACGTAATGGCAAGGAGTGAAGCGATGGAGATCAAACAAGGTGAATTTTCGATCAGCACAGATCAGGCAAAATTACAGCCGGATGTGATCCATCGTTATTTGACAGAGGAGGCCTACTGGACGACAGGCCGGACTCGTGAAATGACGGAAAAATCGATCCAGCATTCGCTGTGTTTTGGTGTTTACCACCATGATCGCCAGGTTGGGTTTGCACGGGTGGTGACCGATTACACAATCTTTGCCTATTTATGTGATGTTTTCATCCTCACGGATTACCAGGGGCAGGGTCTGGGTAAATGGCTCACAGAAACCATCCTCGAGGTATTGGATGACGAAGGTGTGCGCTGGACCATGTTGGCCACTCGCGACGCTCACGAATTATACGAAGAATATGGCGGGTTTCAGAAGCTTTACCTGCCGGAAAAATGGATGGGACGTGTCAACCCCAGGCTTTTACGCAGTTCAGGCCAGACCTATTCTGTTCCGAGGGATGGTTTATAGAAAACCGAAAAATACCCCTTATTGAGGCAATTTTTGAGTCTGACCTGTTCTTCTTGACAGGCGTAAACTGCGTACTTCAGCTACCAGGATGATGGGGGATGTTGATCATATAGCAGGATGGTTGGTTCTAAAACCAGCCTTCAGCAGTAAAACTGCCTGAGCAGTTTCGATTTATTTAGTATAATTAGATGCAGGGTCTCGATCGCGTAGGCTTAGGGGGTCGGAGACCCATTGAAAGTTTGTTGTATCTTGTTGAAGCACCTAGTGGTGAACAGGAAGTGAAATGTGAAAACAATCGTCGCGGGCGCGATCGGCGAATGCGTCCATGTAGCGGGTATCGTAAAATTTCTAAGGCTTGCTGAACAGGCCGGCTGGCGGACCGTATTCTTGGGGCCAGCCGTATCACCTGATAAATTGATTGAAGCTGCTCGCCAGGAAGATGCCGACCTGGTTGGCGTATCCTACCGGCTCACACCCGAAACCGGTGAACGCCTCCTCGGTGAATTCGCCGAAGCAGCCGATGAATTACACCAGAAAGGTGTCCGGTTTGTTTTTGGCGGCACACCTCCGGTTGCTGAACGCGCCCGGGCGCTCGGTTTTTTCGAAAAGATTTTCGACGGTGGCGAGCCGGCGGATGTTGTGTTGGCGTATCTCCGGGGGCAGGAAAGCGGCCCGGTCAGTGAAGAGGATTTTCCACAAAACACAGTGGACCGGATCCGGTGGAAGCAACCTTACCCGTTGCTGCGCCATCATTATGGTCAACCGACCATGGCGAAGACCCTCGAAGGCATACGGGCCATAGCTGAGGCGAAGGCGTTGGATGTGATCTCTTTGGGTGTGGATCAGGATGCCCAGGCCAACTTCTTCCACCCTGAGCGTCAGAATCCCCGTCAGAAAGGGGCCGGTGGCGTCCCGGTACGGACTCCGGATGATTATCGTGCCCTTTACGAAGCCAGCCGCAGGGGAAACTACCCCCTCTTACGTACTTATTCCGGCACGGATGATTTTATCCGCCTGGCCGAAATGTATGTGGACACCATCAACATCGCCTGGTGCGCCATCCCGATTTTCTGGTTCAATCAGATGGATGGCCGTGGCCCGTGGGGACTGGCGGATAGTATCCGTAAACATCAGGCGGTGCTGGCCTGGTACGGGGAGCGCAACATTCCAGTTGAATTGAACGAACCCCATCACTGGGGCATGCGTGATGCGCCGGATGTGGTTTTTGTGGTATCCGCTTACCTATCAGCCTATAATGCCAAAGCCTTTGGTGTTCGTGACTATATTGCCCAACTGATGTTCAACAGCCCGCCTGGCACATCCGATGCGATGGATCTGGCCAAAATGATGGCCTGCCTTGAGATGATCAAACCCCTGGCGGATGAGACATTCCATATCTGGCGACAGACCAGGACGGGATTATTAAGCTATCCACTTCAGGTGGATTTGGCTCGGGGGCATCTGGCCGCAAGCATCTATCTGCAAATGGCGCTCAAGCCTGATATTATCCACATTGTTGGCCATACCGAGGCCCACCATGCTGCCACGGCGTCAGACATCATCGAAGCCAGCCGGATGGCACGCAAAGCCATCGAAAACGCAGTCAATGGACAGCCTGACATGACTCACGATCCGGAGGTGCTGGCCCGTGTTGAAACGTTGATCACTGAAGCTGCTCTGACATTGAAAGCCATCCGTGATCTGGCCCCCAGTGACGTCGCCGATCCATTGGCTGATCCAGATACCCTGACCAGGGCAGTCACCACCGGTATCCTGGACGCACCACATCTTAAAAATAATCCCTTCGCACGCGGAACCATTCACACGCGGGTGGTTGAGGGCGCCTGTCTGGCGACAGACTCGGAGGGGAATCCCATCTCAGAAGCCGTACGTATTCATCAATTATTCAAGGAGGACGCATGACAACCAAAAAATTTACAATAATCGGGGCCGGAAATGGTGGCAAAGCAATGGCCGCTCATCTGGCGATAATGGGTCAGGAAGTTTGCCTGTATAACCGCACATTTAATCACATCGAGGTCATTGCCCGGCGAGGTGGAATCGAACTGGAAAGCCCACCTGGCGGCCCACAGGGTTTTGGACAAGTCAATAAAGTTACAGACGATATCCAAAAAGCACTCATGGATACCGAGGTCATTATGGTGGTTGTGCCTTCATCGGGTCATTCAGATGTTGCGCAACTGGTAGCCCCGCATTTACAGGATGGGCAAATTATTATCCTTCACCCGGGGCGGACCTGCGGCACCATCGAATTTCGGGCCGTGCTCAACCGCTGTGGTTGCGAAGCACAAATTGTTTTAGCCGAGGCGGAAACTTTCATCTACGCCAGTCGTTCAGAGGGCCCCAGCCAGGCTCGGATTTTCAGAATCAAGGAAGCCGTGCCGCTGGCTGCTTTACCCGCACGAGATACGCCCAGGGTCCTTGAAGCCATTGAGCATGTCTACCCTCAATTTATTGATGGAATCAATGTGCTCCAGACCGGTTTGAATAATATGGGCGCAGTCTTTCATCCTGCACTGACGATTTTAAATGCTGGTCGGATTGAATCAACCCGTGGTGATTTTCAGTTCTATGTAGACGGAGTCACCCCCTCTGTTGCTAAAGTGTTGGAAACAGTCGATCGTGAAAGAGTGACCATTGCCTCAGCCCTGGGAATTCGGGCCCGGACAGCCATGGAATGGCTGCAACTGGCTTACAACGTGCGCGGTGAAACCCTCTACGACGCTGTTCAAAACCAGACGGGTTATTTTGGCATCAATGCGCCCAGCACCCTGCAGCATCGCTATATTTCGGAAGACGTCCCCATGAGTCTGGTCCCGATTGCGGCGCTTGGTGAACGTTATGGGGTATCCGTCAATGCCATCAATTCCATCATCAGGTTGGGTTGTATCCTGCACAGTACCGATTACTGGCGAAAAGGTCGCACCTTGAAAAAACTCGGCATCAGAGATTTGAGCGTTGGCGAATTAACCCGGTACGTAATGGAAGGTGAGGAAGCGTTGTAACCTGAACCGAATTAATCGACAGGTACAGCAGCCACCCAATCCACTTTAAAGCCGGGATCTATTTACCGGCTTTTTTTCTTTCCGAAGTCTGGTTAACGTGTGAGTCTGTTCCAAACCCGGATAATTGCCAGAATTTCAAGATATTGAGGCGGGGTTCAGCGTTGATTTTAATGCTTAACGTTGTAAAATTAATCGATAAAGGGTAATGATTAAACGAACCCCGATCCTTCCAGAATGTTTTTTGTTTTGTCTGAGTTAACAAGCCGAATGACGGATTCAGGATAAAGGAGATCAAGCGCATGTTCCCAATTGGTGATGAACGTACACCTCGAAAGGTTGTTCCCTTTTTTACCTATCTATTATTCGGCGTAAATTTATTAGTCTTTTTCCTGCAATTGAGCGGTGGTTTGCCTTTTATTGAACGCTGGTCATTGGTCCCCGAACGTTTTCTGGCGAATCCCATCCAGGACCTTCCCACCCTGATTACAGCGATGTTTCTGCATGGCGGCTGGATTCATTTGGGGGGTAATATGATCTACCTTTTAGTCTTCGGTGATAATGTGGAAGACCGGTTTGGGAATTTTAAGTTCATTTTATTCTATTTATTCGCCGGCGCCCTGGCCAATGTCGCCCAGATGGTTTTTAGTCCCGGGTCAGATATCCCAATTTTAGGTGCCTCAGGTGCTATCGCCGGCATTCTCGGCGCCTACCTGGTGATGTTTCCGAAGAAAAGGATCAAAGTATTAATGATCATTTTTGTTATTCAATTGCCAGCACTGATTGTGATTGGGCTCTGGTTCATTCTGCAGTTATTTAGTGGTATTGCTACCATCACCGAAGCTGGCCAAACAGGTGGTATTGCTTATATGGCGCACGTAGGTGGGTTTGTGGTGGGTTTTCTTGTGACATTAATCTTTAAATAACCCATGAATAATCGGCCGAATAAGGTCTTAATTATTAGAAAATGTTCAAATTGCTTTGCATTTTGATTGTGTTGATGATATAATCCCCACGATAAAATAAATAGCCCCATGCGGCACTCTTATCCAGAGAGGTGGAGGGACCGGCCCTTTGAAACCTCGGCAACCAAAAAGTAAACTTTTATGGTGCCAAATCCGGCAGAGCGAATTCTGGAAGATGAGAGGGAATCCATCTTACATAAACGCCCCTCTCGCACAAGCCAGAGGGGCGCTAAATCTTAATGAGACACGGAGGTTCTCACAATGTCTTTAACGTTTATGAATTTACCCAAGTACCTATTCACGTCAGAGTCGGTTACGGAGGGGCACCCGGATAAAGTATGTGATCAGATCAGCGATGCCGTTCTGGACGCTTTGTACGAGCAGGATGCCTATTCACGCGTGGCCTGCGAATGCGCCACCAAGACCGGTTATGTGATGGCCCTGGGCGAAATTACGACCAAAGGCTTTGTCAATTTTGATGAGTTGGTTAGAGAAGTCGTCACCGGGATCGGTTATGACAGCAGTGACAAAGGGTTTGATGGCAAGACCTGTGGTGTGATGATCTGCCTGGCCAGCCAGTCGCCCGATATTGCGCTGGGTGTTGATAAAGCCAAAGAGGCCAAAGAAGGCCAGATGAATAACGAAGATGAGATCGAAGCGATCGGCGCTGGCGACCAGGGTATGATGTTTGGTTATGCCTGCAATGAAACAGAGGTCTTGATGCCGATGCCGATTTATTATGCCCATAAGCTCACCCGCCGCCTGGCGGAAGCCCGTCGGGCCAACGACGTGGATTTTCTCTGGCCAGATGGTAAAAGCCAGGTAACCGTTGAATATGAGTATGGAAAACCAAAGCGGATCCATACGGTTCTGATCAGCACGCAGCATACACCGGATGTGACCCACGACCAGATTAGAGAAGGTGTGATCGAAGAGATCATAAAACCCGTTATCCCGGCCGAGTTAATAGATGACGACCTGATCGTCTATGTCAACCCCACCGGTCGTTTTGTGGTGGGCGGCCCCATGGGCGATGCCGGGTTGACCGGCCGTAAAATTATCGTTGATAC
>SKPR01000177.1 GCA_007119455.1 Candidatus Brevefilum sp.
AATGGAGTAAGATCGCAGGTAGACCACCTGCTTGATAGGCAGTATGTGTAAGCGTAGCAATGCGTTTAGCTAAACTGTACTAATGATCGAGAGCTTCACCACGTGATGTGGAGAACTCGTTGCTTTTTCGCCACAATTATTTTGTCATGATTATTCGATTGGTATCTTTAACTTATTAAGAATTTGTCCTTTGGTGATTGGAGCGGCGAGGATACACCCGGTAACATCCCGAACCCGGTCGTTAAGTTCGCCAGCGCCGATGGTACTTGGGGGGCGACCCCCTGGGAGAGTAGGTCATTGCCAAAGGACTTTTTTATTTAAAGCCAGATGGTATTCCATTGTGGATACACTCACTAGATTATTAACTGCTCTGCATTAACTGGGATTTTCTAGTATAATAACTAGTCGGTGTGTTCGTAAGAACACGCAGGCACATCTGTCCTGGAACAAGTGGTCGCAACCATTACTTTCATTAAATCATCATTGTTCCAGCAATCACCTTTTGGAAGGAGGTGAGGGTTTTGGCTCGTGTGGTTTTAAGACCGAATGAATCACAGGAACAGCTGCTCCGGCGTTTTCGGAAGCAGGTTGTCAAAAGCGGCGTTTTGAGTACGATCCGACGAAAACGCTGGTTTATTTCGAAGAGTGAACTACGACGGATTGAGAAGAAGAAAGCGATCCGGCGCTCCTATCGACGTGAATAAGCGCAATCACCGGATCATGGAAAATAGTTAGGAGAATTTATGGCAAAAGAGGACGATAAATTAACTGTCGAAGGTACTGTCATTGAGGCATTACCGGGTACACAGTTCAAAGTCGAATTGGAAAATGGTTCAGAGATCCTGGCCTATCTTTCCGGTAAAATGCGCCGGCACTATATCCGGATTTTGCTGGGTGATAAAGTCAGATTGGAAATCTCTCCTTACGATTTGACACGCGGACGCATCGTCTATCGTTATCGTCGACACTCAGCACCGCCTTCCTCCTCCTGATCATTTCTTCAATCTACAATAAATTTTAAAACCTGATCCTGCCATTTGGCAGGATTTTTGTTTACTAAATCTAAGGTAAAATTGGCCCATGAGGGCAGTTTCGTTAGCGAAATCATAAATGAATGAACATATCCGAAAATTAAACCTGTCACAAGACCTGCCTCAAGTTGCCGACTTAATCGAGCTGTGTTTTCCAATCCATAAAGATCAGGATGGCAAAGCTTATGTCAGGGAAATGCGTAAAGCAGCCCGGGACATGCGGATGGTGGGCTGGCTTTCAAGTCTTGCTGTAGCGACCGAAATCAGATCGTCGGGTTTTGTCTGGGAAGAAGGGGGAAAGATTGTCGGCAACTTAAGCCTTATTCCCCTCAAGAAAGATGGACGCCGGATTCACTTAATTGCCAATGTTGCCGTTCATCCCGATCAACGCCGCCGGGGGATTGCAAGGGCTTTGACCGATCGTGCCTTGGTATACCTCGTACGAGCCAATGAACCCAATGTCTGGTTACAGGTGCGGGATGATAATCAGGCTGCAATTGATCTCTATCATTCTTCTGGCTTTGTTGAACAGACTGCCAGAACGACCTGGCGAATCCGTCCATTCGAATTGGAACCGCCTGCCAAATCAACGGATATTAATATCAGGGTACGACATCGGAAGATGGAGGATTGGGGGAAACAGAGACGCTTATTGTTTGAAGCCTATCCACCTGAAATACGCTGGAATCTACCGGTCAATTTCCGACGATTTGAACCAGGGATCATTCAAATGATCTCAAATTTAATGGATAATGAAATTCTCAAACATTGGGTTTATCGCCATGAAGATAATCTGGGGTATATCACCTGGCAAAAGACCACCACATTTGCTGACAATGTCTGGCTGGCCTTTCCGGAGGAGTCTGAGCGCCTGTTATTACCGCCTGCACTTGCTGCTGTCTGTAAGCGCTTATCCAGAAGTCATCCCATCTCGGTTGATTATCCAAAAGGGCGGGCTGAGTCAGTATTTTCCGAACTTGGCTTTGAGCATTTCAGGACGCTGATCTGGATGAAGCGCCAATTATAAGACAATGCAGCCCTTGGGCTGCATTGTTGATTATGAACATAAAAATTCGTTCAAATTTGTTTAAACTTCCTCATCCAGAATCAGGTCGACCAGATCAAGAAATTCCTGCCATTCTTCATTAAAGAAGTGCAGAGTCACATTATTCAATTCCAGGTGATAGGTTGATTCGCCATCGGGTTCATCTGCACGCCAGGCGAGGAAATTATCCGTTTCTGCAATGGTGGTTGTTTTTGGTTCATATGAGTCTTCCATTTTTTCTCCTTTATTGTTGATAGTCTAATATGCGAGTTTATTTATATCACAAATGATAATCACTGATTGGAATCAACCCTGAAGGATTTCTGGAGGTGTGATTCACCCCGAATCCGCATCTTCTTTGGCAGGGTTAGACTTTTCCTCAGTCTCTTTCTTCCAGATTCTTAACCAGTGGGTTTTGATTGATTTGATGAAATTATTCCAACGTGTTTCCAGTCTTTTTATCCAATCTGGTTTCTCAACAGGTTCACGAACTTCTATTTCTTCCCAGGGATTCCGATCACTCAATTTACTGATGATGTAATTTAAAAAGAGCTTCAAGCTGGCCATGATCGGCGCTGCGATCACAATACCGATAAATCCGAATAACTGAACGCCGATCAGGGCACCGATCAGCACCAGCGATGGGTGCACCTTTAAACTTTCAGCCATAACTTTGGTCCGGATGATCTGGTCAATGAAGTTGTTAATGACCATTGATACGCCGAGAACGATGATCATGTAGAGGCCAGGTGGCAGCCCAAATGGTATTGTTGGCTGGAAAAGCGCCACCAGACCAAATGAGATCCAGGTTACCCAGGCACCAAGATAAGGGATAAGCTGTCCGATGGCCGCGATTGCAGATAGTCCGATAAAAAACTGGACACCCATGATCCCCAAGCTGATGGTGTAGATAATCATGGAGAAGAGGACCACGAGTAATTCCCCGCGTAGAAATCCCTGCCAGATTCGTTTTAATTCCTTACTGAGGCGCTCAACATCCCTGGCGTAGCCCGGAATGTTGAATTTGAGCACACCGCCAGATACCCCGCCTGATTCTGCCAGCAGGAAATAAGAAACCAGGATGATCAGCACAGTCCAGGTAATGATATTGACAGCCCCTGCGGCGATGGCACCTGCGAAACCACCAATTCGACCTAAGAGTGGTTGGATGGCGCTGACGATTTCATTGGCGATATCATCCCAGTCAATCACTGTTGGAGAAAAGGAGAAAGGACCGATTTCGATGTCTATCGCGGTGATTTCTGCCACCAGTTCCGGAATCTGGTCGAGATTACGTTCAATGAAACGGATCAGACTTTGGATTTGCTCAAAGAGGGCAAAGCCACCCAGGGTCAGGAGCCCCAAAATACTGACCACCAGCAGCAAATAAACAAGCGTGACGGATATCCGCCAGGGGATTTTGACTTTATTCTGAAGAAATTGGGCGATAGGTTGGATCAGATAGGCCAGTATCAGGGCGGTGATTAACGGGCCCAAGAAATTCTGGAATTGGACCAGGAGCCAGAGCGCAATCGCCACTAGTGTTAACCCGATCACCAGTTTGGTCGTCCATCCCCATTTGGGCGATCTCTGCTCCTGGTTTTTATGATTCGTATTATTATTTTCTGTCACGATATTGTCACTTTGTTTTTTCTTATGAGATTGTCATTTTTAACATTTACGATTTCAATCTACAATAATTATACAATATCAGTAAAGGCTCCGGTGGTGGAACCACCTTTTATCTTTATCAAACTGAGCAGATTATAATTAGATTATTAGTAACGGTTCAGCAATTATTGGTTACTAATATTAGGCATTTATGAATGTAAAAACCAAGAACCTAATCGTGAAATGGAATAGTACAGAAAGCGTTTTTAAATGAAACTCCCTGAAATGATTTTTGAGAAAACGATTGGTCTCCCCAGACCAAGGTGGGTTACGCTGATGGTTGGATCGGTGCTTTTTTTGATAGCATTGGTAGTCGGTTGGCTGGAATTTGGATTACCAAATCTTTTTGTTGGAGGATATTGGCGAGGGGTATTCCTTAATCCATGCATAATATTTTATATCATATTAATAGCTCCCGAATTAACACAAATGGAGAATAAAGTTATTAGTACAATTATCATATTAGGGGGGTTGTCAGAGGAAAAGATAAATAATGTTTTTAAGGAAACCCACGCAATTCATCCAATCAGAGAGTTATTGGCATTTGGTGCTGGGATCATAATAATCACCATCATCATGGTGGTTGGTGGCAATATAAACTTTGAAATGTTTGATATTTTCCACTTGGTTACCACAGCTATTACCTTTGGGTTGCTCAGTTGGACAGCATACGCTTCGCTGATTTCAATAAGGATCACTGCAGAATTAATAGTCCAGCCGCTAAGGGTGAATTTATTCGACCTCGAGCCATTTAAAGTGATTGGAAAAAGTAGCCTTTATCTTTCCTTGGCTTTTATTGGGGGAATAACACTGGCGATAATCTTCTCCGCCCCAGACCTTGCGATATTGCAGAATTGGGAATTTTGGTTAGTCAATATTCCCATTCTTATGATCCCGGTCATCATCTTTTTCTGGAATATGAAGCCCACCCACCAGATTATTGATACAGCTAAACGTGATTCACTCAGGAAAGTTGGTCAGGAAATTCACACCATATCTGACAGTATACTCAATAGTAAAGATTCACTTTCGAATACCGAGCGAGTCAGCCAGAGATTGCAGGGATTAATTATTTTAGAGGAAAGATTGGAAAAAGTTCAAACCTGGCCATATGATGTCTCAACATTGAGAACTTTATTGGGATCCATTTTAGTTCCAGCCCTAACAGTCTTTGGACAAGTTTTGCTTCGTAGTTTATTTGGTTTGTAATTTGTTGTAAGTTAATCTATTTTCTGAGGATACTCGGTCGTAATCGGGCTGAATTGATCTGATTACAGTTTTTTTGGAAAGAAAATCATTGGATTTAATGAGGAGTTTTTATGCCCAAAATCGTTTTCTTAGGTGCTGGCAGCACGGTTTTTGCCAGAAATTTATTAACCGATATCCTCAGCTTTCCAGAGCTGGCGTCTTCCACGATTGTTCTACACGATATTGACGCCGAACGGCTTGAAACGACATTTAGAGTTGGTCAGCAGACTGCTGAAGCTTTGGGTGTTAAACCGGTCATCGAGACTCATCTCAACCGGCGTAAAGCCCTGGAAGGCGCAGATTATGCCATTGGCATGTTCCAGGTCGGCGGATATGACCCCTGCACCATAACGGATTTTGAGGTGCCTAAAAAATATGGGTTAAAACAGACGATTGGCGACACCCTGGGTATCGGCGGGATCATGCGTGCCTTGCGGACCATTCCGGTTTATCTGGAAATGTGCCGGGATATGGAAGAACTCTGTCCGGATGCGCTTCTCCTTAATTACGTGAACCCGATGGCCATGGTGACCTGGGCAATCAATCGCGGTACACCGATTAAAACGGTAGGTTTATGCCATTCTGTGCAGGGAACAGCCCGGCAGCTCGCAGCTTTCCTGGATATACCCTTTGAAGAGGTTAACTACATCTGCGCCGGGATCAACCACATGGCCTTTTATCTCCGTTTTGAGCGTGATGGTCAGGACCTCTACCCTTTACTCGATAAAAATGTTCAAGAAAAAGGCCCACCTGAATGGGACAGGGTGCGGTTTGAGATGTTCAAACGATTGAGTTATTTTGTCACAGAATCAAGTGAACACTTTGCGGAATATGTACCCTGGTTTATCAAACACGATCGTCCAGATCTGATTGACAAATTCAACATCCCGCTGGATGAATATCCCCGGCGGTGTGAAGTTCAGATTGCAGGATGGGAAATTGTCAGGGATGCCCTTGAAGATCCGGAAGCTGATATTGATCACAGGGATCTGGTTGACCAGCTAAAAATCGCAGGTGCCCATCAGCATGAGATTGCTTATGTCATGGACTTTTTATCTGGAAAAGGGAAACCTGAGCGCTCTCATGAATATGGAGCTTATATCATTCACGCCCTGGAGACGGGTAAACCCCAGGTGGTTTACGGCAATGTGATGAATGAAGGATTAATCACCAATCTGCCCGAATCATGCTGTGTGGAGGTGCCCTGCCTGGTTGATAAGAATGGGCTGCAACCAGTCAGTGTCGGCCAACTTCCCATTCAATTGACCTCGTTAATCCAAACCAATATTACAGTCCAGGCATTGACTGTCGAGGCAGCTTTATCAGGCAAGCGTGATCATATTTACCATGCTGCCATGCTCGACCCGCATACAGCCGCAGAATTAGACCTCGATCAAATCTGGCATCTGGTTGATGAGATGCTCGCTGCCCACGGTGAATGGCTGCCTTCATTTTCCAATTAATCTGGTGGTGCATCAGGTCATCTACCGATGATGTATGCATGATAAAATAAAAAAGGTAACTACTCAGCATGCAAGGACCCACCAACCTTCTGCAGCAGAACTGCCTGAGCAGTTACAGAAAAATGGAATTAATGCTTTGAGGAGTAACAATGGCACAAAAGAAGTCGGTATTTAATTGGCAGCTCTACCTGGGCCTTGTTCTGGTGATCACCGGGGGTCTTTTTCTGGCTGACCAGTTGCTGGGCTTGAATATGATGAGTTTATTCTGGCCACTGCTCATCGTCCTTTTTGGCCTGACATTTTTTGTCGGGATGATTGTCGCGGGCAAACGTGGTGCCGGGTTGGCGATTCCAGGGGCATTGGTTTCTATTACCGGACTTCTGCTTTTTGTCCAGAATTTATTTGATCTTTGGGTCACATGGACCTATGCCTGGGCTTTGTTAATTTGCGCTGTCGGTCTGGGGATGCTGATCATGAATATCTATCTCAAGCGCGAAGGCCTGCGTCGAGCGGCTGGCATTGTGATGGGCATCGGTCTGGTGCTGTTTGTGGTCTTTGGCATTCTTTTTGAGATCATTCTCAATTTAGCTGGAACTGATGTGCAAAGCGGTGTGTTCCTGGGTGCGGGGTTGATTCTGCTGGGTTTATTTGTGGTGTTTAGCAGACCGCTGTTCGCACGGAAGCACCAGAAACTGGATGAAGCTACAGGTCCAAAAGAAACGATAGACGGGACATTCGAAGATGTCGCTGAGATGCCCGTACCTGGGGTAGAAGCAATCAGACCGCTGGCTGATGAAGAACACTTCAACCGGATTAATTTTAAAAGTGTAGGCGAAGTTTTTTTGGTGCAAGGGGATTCCTCCCAGCTCGTGATTGAGGGTGACCAAAATCTGATTGAAAACGTCAAAATTGATTTGGCAAATGATCAGCTGACCCTCACCTACAAACCAGAAATCGGAGATTGGAGCAGTTTGTTGTGGGTCACCCACGAAAGCCGCCTTCGCTATTTTGTGACCGTAAAGGATTTGAAGAGCTTTCGCCTGGCTGGCGCGGGGCGTGTACGGAGCGATGGGCTTAAGGGTGAATCACTGGACATCAGCCATACGGGTCTTGGATTATTAAAGATAACGGGAGTCCAATATCATGAACTGGACGTTGACCTGAGCGGTTTAGGGTCAGTGACTTTAGCTGGCGAAGTCGAGCAGCAGAATCTCGAATTGAGCGGAGGTGGCGAGTTCCAGGCGGAAGATTTGCACAGCCAGGAAGCGAACATCTCCATTTCTGGGGCTGGTTCGGCCCGGGTTTGGGTTGAAAAGGAATTGAATGCCGCCATCACCGGAGCAGGGAATATTTATTATAAGGGAGACCCTGAAGTTATTGTTTCGAAAAGCGGTTTATGCCATGTCAAACCGATCTGACCCTGATTTTCTTTACCTATGATTTTCACCCTGACACCTAATCCGAGCATTGATCGATCATTAACCATTGAGGAGATCCGGTTTAATACGGTTCTGCGCAGTCAAAACGTGCGTTTGGATTGGGGTGGAAAGGGGTTTAATGTTTCACGTGCCCTCAAGCTTTTCGATATCGATTCGCTGGCCATGGGTTGGGTTGGGGGGGGGACGGGTAAAATGCTGGCTGATGGCCTTCAGCAACTGGGCATTCAGACTGATTTTGTGTGGGTTGACCGGGATACACGCACCAATACCATGATTATCGAAGAAGAGGGAGATTGGCATATCAAGGTTAATGAACCGGGTCCGCCCATTTCAGAAGAGGATATTGAACAACTCATTCTAAAAGTGGAAAGTTATGCCAGGAAAGATGATCTTTGGATCCTCTCCGGGAGTTTACCACCGGATGTCCCTGATAATTTTTATGCCACCCTGATCGAATTTTTAAAGACACGGGGGTCCAGGGTAATCCTCGATGCCAGCGGGACCGCGCTGCACCATGGATATCAATCCAGACCTTACCTTGTCAAACCTAACATTTATGAAGCTTCACAGGTCGTGGGCTTTGCGATTGACGATGTGGAGGATGCCAAGCGGGCGGCTTTGCCATTTTTACGCATGGGAATTGATTATTTTGCATTAACCATGGGTTCAACGGGTCTCCTACTCGCTTCTCAAAGCGAAATGGTCTATGCTTACCCGCCGAAGGTGAATGTTCGAAATGCTGCCGGTTCTGGCGATTCGCTCTTGGCCGGGATGATTTATGCACAAATGCAGGGGATGGACCTGGTAGAGGTCGCCCGTTGGGGTGTGGCCACCGGAACAGCCTCTGTTGAGACCGATGGTGTGAGTGAGTTCAGCCTTTCACGTATACAGGCATTATTACCTGAAGTTGTCTCAAGGACAATAAATATTATGGGGTCCTGACGTGAATGCATTGTTTACACAGGGCAACCGCAAATTTGGAGAAAAAGCTTAACTGAGAACCCTGGATTTCTCCATGCATCGAGACCCACTTTCAGAGAAGAATTAAATGCCTTCGTCACACCCCCCTGTCTTCAGCAGCAGAACTGCCTGAGCAATTACGGTTGGAGAAAAAACTTACGAACAAATAAAATAAATTGTGTTTATAGGAAGATTTCCCCCAATTAGAAGATGATTTCCAATTCAGACTGATCATTAATGATTCCTTCTTGTAATGAAGGTTCCATCGGTTTAAAGTTCGCGCAGGCTTCGAATGCTTTGTCCAAAAGACGGTAATCCCCCGGTGTACAGATGTGTGTCAGTTTCTGGGATAGCACAAAATGAATGTTTTGCTGGATGATCTCTTCATCTTCAAAAGGTGCATACCAGGTATGATAGCGATGGGGTTGTTCACCCCAGGGTTCTTTGGCAACTGACTTAATCGCCATCACGCCGACGTCTTTTTCTTCACAAATATCCAGCAGAGCCAGGGCCTGGGCCCGGTAGTCATCGTTGGCAAATAATGTGGGGTTGATCGGAAAAACAACAGTATCAAAATCGAAGCGCGAAAGAGCTTCGATAAAAACCGTTGGTGTCTCCATCCCATGTCCGGTGATTCCAATGTACTTCGTCAAACCCTGATCGCGCATCTCGATCACGCCTTCCAGCGCACCGTTTCTGGAAGTGCAGGTATCCAGTTCATCCATCGTTGTTACTGCATGAAGTTGATAAAGCTCAAAATGATCGGTCTGAAGGCGTTTTAATGAGTCATGAAACTCTTTCTGGGCACCCGTTTTGCTGCGTTCCATGGTTTTGCAACCCAGGAAGAAGTCTTCCCTGATGCGCGGCATCCAGGGTCCCAAGCGCGTTTCTGCGTCGCCATAACTGGGCGCAATGTCAATATGATTCACGCCAGCTCGTATGACCTGCTCTATGACCTTATCCGCCTGGGGTTGGTCAAGTTTTCCTAACGCCACTGCACCGAAAACGGCCAATGTGCTCATGTGGTTCGTTCGACCAAAACGACGCTTTTTCATAATGAACCTCCTCATGGGTGAAAAATTACATAACGATCATACCGCCGGGACCCTGCCTGCGTCTGAAGTTAGGCAGATCATCTTCTGTGTCTTCTTTTCTTCTCTCAGACTTTGATTCGGCCAATAATTGATCCACGATATTGATTTCTTCACGGGCTGCGCGAAAGGATTCGAGTTCTTCCAAACGGGTGATCAGCGATCGATATTCCTGTATGGACAAAAAAACGCCCACACGGCGACCGTCTTTATCGACCAGGTACTTTTCGTTTAATGACAGGTTGTTCATAGGTCCTATCTACTGATTGGTATTACCAGTATGGTTATGACGATTATAAATCGATCCTGTAGTGGTTTATTTTACCTTTGATAGTCGATTTTGGAAACATTGTTAATATTAGAGACAGGGGAAATGGTGAATGCTTCAAAGTTGTGAACCGCAATAATTGTTTTTCTTTTGTGTCACAGATCCATTATGCCCGGTCACGTAGAACTTTGATAAAGGCAGCCATATCCTCATCGCCTAGGCCTACTTCAATCGCTTGCCTGAGGGTTGTGGCAGCATATTTCGGAAAGTCTGCATTGATTCCCGCCTCATGTGCATGTTTTAACAATCTCTCAGCGCCATCAGCCGCTACGTTCAAGCTGCCCTGGGATTCACCAAAACGCTCTTCGTTAATCCTTTTCAGTACGTCTTGAATGGCACCACTGATGGTTTCCATATCGCTTTTTATCAACCGCTCGGCAAATTGATCAACTGCCAGGCCTTCTACCTCGCAGATGCGGGCACCATGCAGGGCACCCAGCAGAGATCCCCATAAAACCGATCCCATGGCCCAGCCATAAGCCAGGGGTGCACTGATGTTTTCGCCCAGGTAAACAATATTACCGGCCAGGGCATATAAAAGGTCCTCACATTGTTGGTAAATGTCCTGATCCCCAGCGACAAGAATGTCGGCGTCTTGTTTCCCGATCTGATCCGGGTAAACCATGATTTCCCCATCCAGATAAGCTGCCTGATGGCCCTTAATCCACACCTCACTCTCTCGAGCTTCTACGGGTGTGCCGCTGCTCAGCTGGATCATAACTTTGCCATTGAGGGCTTCCTGTACATTAGGTTGTGAGAGGATTTTCTGGGTCACATCATAATTCATGACACAAACGATGAAAACCGGGCTGGCTTGAATAGCTGTGGCCGGGTTATTGGCCAGTGAAGCACCTGCTTCAATGAGAGGTTCCGCTTTCGATTTTGTCCGGTTCCAGACGGTTACCTCCCAACCATCATCCAATAATGCTTGTGCGAGGGCAGTGCCCATATTTCCTAATCCGATTACCGTAATATCACTCATTCAATCCCAATCCTTTCTTAAGTTTTGACCTTTAATAGCTCATCAGGGTTGGTTTCAACAGAATATATTGGTCAATTTGCCTGTTTTGGATCGCCCTTCAGAGTAGTTTAAGCATACCTGCTTCATTTTCCAATTTCCCATATTTTATGGAAATCAATTTAAAAGAAAAACTCCCCGGCCCAATCGCGCCGGGGAGCTTGATATTTAGGTTGATATTTATGAAAGGCCCAGGATCTGTCCGGTTTCCAGTTCAATATCAATATCATAGTATGCCGGTCGGGTGGGCAGACCAGGCATGGTGCTCATGGTGCCCAGCAGCGGATAAAGAAATCCCGCACCGATAGACGCATTTATGGACCGGATTGGTACGGTGAACCCTTCAGGACGTCCTTTTAAGGATGGGTCATGGCTCAGGCTGAGATGTGTCTTGGCCATGCAAATCGGCAGGTTGTCGTAACCAAGCCGGGTATATTCCTCAATTTGCTTTTCAGCTTCTGGTGAATATTCAACCCCATCTGCACCGTAGATTTTCTTGGCGATGGTTTCGATCTTATCCTTGATGGAGATATCCAGGGGATAGAGGAATTTGAATTCCGATTCATTCTCGGCTGCTTTGATCACGGCTTTGCCAAGTTCAATTGAACCGGCACCGCCTTCTTCCCAGTGGTTGGTGACGACGGCATCAACCACTTTCCCGCTTTCCATACAGGTCTTGCGGACGAGTTCAAGTTCTGCATCAGAATCCGTGTGGAAGCGGTTGATAGCCACGACGACATTCACACCATAATGGTTGGCATTTTCAATGTGCGCCATCAGGTTTTCCATGCCTTTGCTGACCAGTTCGAGATCTTCCCGTTCATATTCAGGTGCAAGAGGTGCTCCTGCTGAAACCTTCGGGCCGCCGCCATGCATCTTGAGGGCGCGAATGGTTGCAACCATCACTACCACATCCGGGATATTTCCGGAATAGCGGCACTTGATATCGAAGAACTTCTCCATGCCCATATCCGAGCCAAAGCCCGATTCGGTGATGACATAATCAGCCAGTTTCAAGCCAATCATATCAGCCATGATCGAGCTGTTGCCGTGGGCAATATTGGCAAAAGGTCCGGCATGCACAAACACAGGGGATCCTTCCAGCGTTTGCATCAGGGTTGGTTTGATGGTGTCCTTCATTAATACGGTGGCGGCACCTGCAACGCCAACATCCTCCACGGTGACAGGGTTGCCGTTCTTATCCATTGCTAAGACAATACGGCCAATACGTTCCCGCATGTCCTGCAGGCTGGTGGCCAGTGCCAGAACAGCCATCAGTTCACTGGCAACGGTGATATAAAAGCTTGTTTTCAGGTTGAAATCTTTTTCCTTTGAGCCCTGACCCACGGTAATTTCCCGTAAAAGCCGGTCGTTAGTGTCCGTGGCTCTGCGCCAGGTCAGGGTATCGCGATCAATGTCCAATCGCGCAAAGCGACGACGTTCTTCATCTGTCAGCTCATTCGGATCGGTTTTATCAATCCCAAGGTTTTTTAACCTGCCGAGCATGCCAATCCCAAATTCACGGTTACCATCTTCGTCTGGGGGGCATAGCCGGCGGAACAGGGCCTCGTCGCTCTGATAGGTTTCGTGGTACATCCGGGTTTCGACTGCTGCTGCAATCAGGTTGTTGGCAGCGGTGATGGCGTGGATGTCTCCGGTCAGGTGCAGATTGAACTCTTCCATGGGGATAACCTGGCTGTAACCGCCACCAGCAGCACCACCTTTGATGCCGAACGTGGGGCCCTGGCTGGGTTGGCGAATAGCTGTCAGAACACGTTTTCCCAGGTGAGCGCCTAATGCCTGGCTCAGGCCGACGGTTGTGGTGGTTTTACCTTCACCCAGCGGGGTGGGGGTAATGGCAGTTACGTCTATATATTTCCCATCGGGAACATTGCCCAATCGATCCAGGACAGCCGGGCTGACTTTAGCGATATATTTGCCATAGGGATCAAATTCTTCTGGTAACAGGCCCAGCTCTTCAGCAACGAGTGTTATCGGTTTCAATTCAGCTTCCTGTGCAATTTCAATATCTGAAGGGACAGGCGATTTGAGTTTTATCTCGGTCGGGGTGTAGGGTGTTGAGGGTTTTTTGGTCATTCAGGGTCATCCTTTCCTGTGAAAAAAGTGAGGGTTGATTATAATTCCAGGTTGTCAGACAAATTTCTGCTCAGCATAATTATGCCGACAATGGTCAAAAAAATCAAGAAAAATATTGTCTACCATTCGATTTTTAAGATTAGGGTTTTAGTGTTTTACAGGTATTAATTCGATAGCGAATGATAAATATTAAGAATTTTCGCTGAATCTCATTTATATGGATGGTAGAATTGTAAAAATATTTTTCATCACCATCCCCTGACGGAGAAAATAATGTTCTTAGAAAATAACAAAGGTGCGGTATATTATTCGGTCAATGGTCCTGAAAAAGCACCGCTCGTTGTTTTTACACATGGCATTACGATGGATCATACGGCTTTTGATGATCAGGTAGATGCATTACAGGGACAATTTCAGGTACTCGTTTGGGATTTGCCAGGCCACGGTTTATCTTTTTCTCTAAACGGACCCTTCAGTTATTCACTAGCTGAAGAATGCTTGATTGGTTTACTGGATGAGCTTGATGCTGAACAGGTAGTCACAGTAGGTGTTTCCTTAGGAGGTCAGATAAACCAATATCTGGCCCATAACCATCCTGAAAGGGTGAGTGCATTGGTTGAAGTGGGCAGCCTGGCATTACACAAAGGTTTCGGTCCATTGGCTCGTGAGATGGGAAGCCTCTATGTAAAGATGAGCAGTTTGATACCCAAGAATATGGTTTATTCATCATTTTCAAAGTCAAAAGGCGTAAAAACTAATACGCAAGCTTATCTCAAGAAACAGGCTGAAAGAATGGGAAAGGACCAATTATTACGGATCACGAAAGACATGGTCGATGATGTGGCTGGAGGTATTTCTGACCCTGTGAAACAGCCTTTATTAATTGTTCATGGTGAGAAGGAAGCATTTTTTGTTGCCTCCCACCTGAAAAAATGGCATGATGAAACACCGGGCAGCCGTTTTGCCGTGATACCTGATGCAGGTCATGTCGCAAACATGGATAACCCGGAGTTTTTCAATAAAGTTATTGGTTCGTTTCTTGAGGAAATTTGTTTGTAACATAATACATCGCGTCTTTAAACAGACATGCTTGATAATTTGATTTCCATTCCTCATAATAGACGGATGCCTTTCAATATGCTATCATGTTAGTGATTGTGTTTTTTAAACAGGCTAATCATGCCAATTCAACGTGAACCCTCATATATAACGCCTAATATTGAGGTCATTCATGGTCTTCGTGATGGTGAACGATTTGTGATTCGCGACCAACACCTTGTTATTGGGCGTGATGAGAGTGCTGATATTCAACTGGAATCACCTTATGTGTCACGAAATCATGCCGAGATCATCAAAGAAGGTGGTTATTGGTTTTTAATTGATCAATATAGCAAGAATGGTGTATTTAAGAATTTATCCCGAATACAACCGGGGAAAAAGGTTCGGATTAGAGAGGGAGATCACATCCGAATTGGGAGTGTATCCATTTTTACTTTCCATGATCCAGAAGCGACCATTCACGAATCGGAGTTTCATATTAAATCACTGGGCCTCTGGTTGGATCTTGCAAACCATCAGGTCTATATTTATAACCAGCGCTTGGAACCGCCGTTGTCACAGCAACAGTTTAAACTGTTACATGCCCTCATTGAAAATGAAGGGGGTGTTCTCACCAATGAAAAAATCGCTGGTGTGCTCTGGCCTCAGGCTGCAGGCGGTGTGGCAGTAGCTGCCATCGATAACGCCATCAGCCGCTTGCGATCTCGTCTGGCGGAAATTGACCCCGAACATGATTACATCAGGACGGTGCGTGGTGTGGGAAAACGCTTTATCCAACGCTCTTCATAATTTCGATAACCTGTTAATCATTTTTGATATCTCCACCATGCTTGGACCTAAATACCATTGATATGTGGAGAAAGCAAAGTTAGATCGTTAGGATGTGAGCATTTTGATGGGGATTGCCAGAACAGATGAATGCAATATAATCATACCGATTATGAAACGCATCTTGCATGTTGGAGAGAAACCTATAAAATGTCGAAACCTTCTGGTCGTTCTAACCCTGGGCGTGCTGGTTTTCTTCACCGGTTGTGTATCGCTTAACCAGGAGATTATCATCCGGGAGGATGGTTCTGGTGTTTTGCAGTTTGCAGTCGGTGTGGACTCACAAGCCTATGAGCGATTCCAGTCTGAGATTCCGGAAGGTTTTGAAATGGAAAACCTTTTTGCTCCCTATGCCCTGGATGAAAATATCACAGCAGTCACTTTTGATCAGTATGAAGCTGATGGCAAGATCTGGGATGTGGTTCGCATGGAAATGGCGGATTTCATCACTGCCCAGGGCGAAAGACGTCGGATTGGGCCTGTCACCTTTTATTTTACAGAAGAAGAAGACCAATATTCATTCTTTCAATCGATCGACATGGGTGCGACCAGCTTGAATATCCCGGGAGTAAACCTGCTTGATCTGAGCCGCTCATTTTATTCGGTCCAATTAACGGCACCGCAGATCCTTGCAACCAATGGTGTTCAACCTTCGGTTGGAGTCAGCACCTGGAGCATTTCATTGGAAGAAATGCTCCAGGACGAATCAGTCACTAATCTTCGAGCCGTGTATTCTCTTGAACCGTTTGAAGGGGTCTTCATTCCGTGGGAGGTCTTATATCCCTATGTAACCATTGGGTTCCTTTCTCTGGGAGGGATCAGTGTTCTGGTGGTCATCATTTTTAACACAGCAGGTAGGAAAGAAGAAGAAACCACACTTAAATTTGACCGGTAAGGTTGACGGATTGGTCTTCGGCATATTTTTAAACTAATTTGCATTAATCACTTACAGATTTATGCTTATAATGATAGTGGTTGATTATGCCCGATTCATGGCTTTAAAATAAAGGTAACTGCTCAAGCAGTTCTGCTGCTGAAGGTTGGGGCTCCATAGTCCCTTGCATGCTGAGTAGTTACAATTAAAGGATAAAAAATGATTTTATTGGAAGAACGTCAGGCTGTTGTTGAATTTGGAAAGAAAATGTTGCTGACCGGGTTGGTCAAGGGAACTGGGGGAAATATCAGCCTGTGCAATGCGGATAAGACCCTTCTGGCCATCTCGCCGACCGGTGTCTCCTATATCGATATGCAGCCGGAAGACATCACGGTGACCAATCTGGAAGGTGTTCAGGTCGATGGAAAGTTAGCCCCCTCATCTGAAATAGCTTTTCATCTGGCCTTGGTTAACCAGCGTCCTGATATTTTTGCTGTGGTTCACACCCATTCTGACTACGCCACCACTATGGCCTGCCTTCGTTGGGAGCTGCCTGCCGTACATTATCTGATCGGGAGTGCCGGTCTTTCTGTGCCCGTCGCGCCCTACGCCACATTCGGTACGCAAACCCTGGCAGAAAATATCTGCCAGACGATTGGATCAGGCAATGCTGTTCTATTGGCCAATCATGGTCTGATCACAGTCGGCCCCAATCTTAAGAAGGCCTTTTCAACAGCCGAGATGGTGGAATATGTGTCCAGGCTTTACATCACTGCAAGATCGGTTGGTGAGCCGGTCATCCTGAGCGATCAGGAGATGCAAGATGTGCTGGATAAATTTGGAACCTATGGTCAGCAGTACAATGCTGATCAAGATCAGGTGAACAAGAAGAAGGACCTGTCACCAGAAGAGATTGTTGAATATGTCTACAGGTTTTACCTTAATGCCAGATCTGAAGGCGACTCACCCCATTAGGGGCGGTTGAGCCAGAGGGGTCCTGCTTTGATGTGATCCCTCACGCCCCTCACTTTCTTGCAAACAGAAATTTGCGATTAAAATTGCGATATAATTAGATTGTTATTTTGTAAATGTTGAGCCATTTTTCAGGCTGTCATGTTATTACCGTTTTGGAATATGTAGATGCATAAAAAGGATGATGCAACCATCGATGTGGCGAGATTAATGGCTGTCCATGACAGGAATTATCTGAATACATCAATCATCATCTTGCGAATATTTTTACCATTAACTGCCTGAGGAATTTTCTCAGGCAGTTTTCGTTTGGGTTATTTAACATTTTGAATTGCTGGAGGTTTTGTGACCGAACCGATTGTATCCCTCAATGATGTGATTTACCGTTACAGGGGTCAAAAAACTCGGGCTCTGGATGGCATCAACCTGGCGTTGAAACGGGGTGAATTTATGATGCTGATGGGCCCCAGCGAAGCGGGTAAGAGTACCCTGGCGGCGACGATTAATGGCCTGATTCCCCATTTTCATATGGGGGGGATGAAAGGCGAGGTGATCGTGATGGGCCGAAAAACCAAAGACTTTTCAGTTGCCAAAATGGCTGAGATCGTCGGGATGGTATTCCAGGATTTCGAGGCACAATTATTTTCAACCAATGTCGAACTTGAAGTGGCTTTTGGTCCGGAGAATTTTGCCGTTGACCGGAAAGAGATTAAAGCCCGGATAGATGAAAACCTGAGCTATGTCGGATTGGAAGCGGCCCGTAATCGACCACCTTCAACCCTTTCAGGAGGTCAGAAGCAAAAGCTGGCAATCGCTTCGGTATTGGCTTTAAAACCTAAAATATTGGTAATGGATGAACCGACGACAGATCTTGATCCGATCAGTAAAATGGGTGTATTTGAGATCACCCATCGTTTATGCAGGCGGGATGATCTGACCCTATTGATTGTTGAGCATGAAACAGAAGAAGCACTCTTTGCCGACCGGATTGCCCTGATGAAGGATGGTAAGCTGATTAAAGTCGGACCAACACGCGAGATCTTGAGTGATGTTGAGTTGCTCGAGTCGTTGGGTGTCATGCCATTGGGAATCCCAAAATTCTTTAAAAGTGTGGGTGTTGAAGATCTTCCGCTGACACCCGATGAAGGTTTACAGAAATTTAAAGATTTAAATCTGAAGATTTCAGACCATGAATATGATCAGATCACAACGGTTGAACAGGCCGCGCTGGCTGAGATGACCGAACCATTGATCCAGTGTCGTAATCTTTCGCATACCTACCCGGGTGGTGTAAACGCGTTGAAAGATGTTACACTGGATATTCACAAAGGCGAAATGGTGGCGATCATCGGCCAGAACGGAAGCGGTAAAACTACCCTTGCCAAACATTTCAACGGATTACTCGAACCGACCGAAGGCGAAGTGCTTGTCAATGACAAACCGACCCGGGAGCAGGGGATCTTCAAGCTTGGTCAGAGTGTGGGGTATGTTTTTCAAAACCCAGATCATCAAATCTTTTCTGAAAAAGTGTTTGATGAAGTTGCCTTCAGCCCGAAATTGCGAAATTTCTCTGAAAAAGAAATTAACGAACGTGTAACCGAAGCCCTGGAAGCGGTGGGATTGGCCGGGCAGGAAGAAGAAGATCCCTTTACCCTGACCAAGAGTGGCCGCCAGCGCGTGGCCGTTGCCTCAGTACTAGCTTCCAATCCTGATGTTCTGATCCTGGATGAGCCGACCACCGGGTTAGATTACTCCGAGCAACGTAGCATGATGGATATGGTCCGTCGTCTTAATCAGGCAGGCAGTACAATCATATTTATCACCCATCACATGTGGGTTGTGGCAGAATATGCTAAACGCGGCTTTGTAATGAAAGATGGCGATATTATCCTGGAGGGCCGCACTCGCGAAATCTTTTCCCAGGGGGATATCCTGCGGGAAGCCTTTCTAAGACCGCCTCATTTTGTTGAATTCAGCCACCGCCTGGGTTATACATTTTTGACCCCTGAAGAAATGCTGTCTTGTTTAGAAGGAGCCCATGACTGATGGATTCTGAAATCTATCTGGATAATAATTCTTTTATTCATCGTTTGGACCCACGGGTCAAGATTATCATCTTTTTATTGACCTTTGTGGCTATTTTATTATTTGAAAACCCGCTCTGGATGTTGCCCATCATGGTTTTGATTCTCATCCAGTTATTTGTCTCCGGGGCCGTGAAAAATTTAAGGCGAATCCGCTATATCTTAATCGTCCTGACGGTATCAAGCCTGATCTTATGGAATCTTTTCTCTACAGGTGAAACACAATTATTCTGGCGGATATCGCTCGAATCCATGTTGTTTGCCATCGCTCGCACAATGCTGATGGTCTTGATGATTTCCACCGGTATGATCCTGATCAGCTCGACACGAAACGAGGAATTGATCAACGGCATGATCAAGTTAGGCATGCCCTACCGGGTAGGATTCGCTATTTCCACAGCTTTGCGGCTTGTGCCAACGATTGCCTCAAGCACGGTTACCATCAGCCAGGCCCAGCGCAGCCGCGGGCTTGACCTGGAATCGGGGAGTATTTTTGAACGGATCAAGAAATTTTTACCTTTACTCGTGCCGGTATTTATTTCAACCATCCGCAGTACCAACATCTTTGGGATGGCGCTTGAATCAAAGGGGTTTGGTGCCAGGGAGGATCGGACTTTTTATCTCGAATTCACGATGGGAACGGCCGATTATATCGTTCTGACCTTATCTATTCTCTTTGTGTTGGCTTCGATATATTTTGCGATCTCAGGTTATGGTCGGATCGACGGATTGATCCGTTTTTAATGTAGGAGGTTTTAATGGACTTGAAAGAAATCAACGCTTTGTTGCCGTTTTTATTGCGCCGGGAAAATGTTGCCCGTTTCGAAGATGGAGCGGTCATAATGTGCGACCGCAGAAAATATCCCTTTGAAAAGACCTTTGTCCGGTGTGAAGATGTAGAATGTGCCGCTCGTGCCATTGAGGATATGGTCACCCAGGGTGGTGGTCCGCAATATGTGGCTTTGTATGCCATGGCCATGTTAGCTGGCCAGGTTTCAGAAAATTCCGCCGAAGATCAGCAAGAGGCCTTTGAAGCTGCTCGCCAGCGATTGGTCAGCACCCGCCCGACCAACACCAGCATGGCTCGCCATCTTGAAAATGCCCTGGCGGTTATGCAAGCAGCCCTGGAAAAAGGCCAAAATGTTCAATCCATCCTCCTGGATTGGATTGAAGATTTACGTGATGCCAGTTATGAGAAGCATCTCAAGTGCGGTCAATATGGGAACAGCCTGATTAATGATGGTGATGGTGTTCTTACAATGTGCTTTGCAGAAACTTCGCTTTTGATGACTCTCGCTCTGGCCAAACAGGCAGGCAAGGACATCCATGTCTTTACACCGGAAACGCGGCCTTACTTGCAGGGTGCCCGTCTGACAGCTCCAAGCATTCATGAAATCGGTGTCCCTGTCCGGATCATCACCGATAACATGCCCACACATGTCTTGTCTGAGGGCAGAATTCAAATCTATATGACGGCCGCAGATCTGGTCACGTTGGATGGGCATGTCGTCAATAAGATTGGCACTTTTCAGAATGTACTGGCAGCCCACTACCATGGTGTGCCCTATTTTGTGTTCACCCAGGCTGCAGATAAGTACAAACCTGATCGGACCTCAGTGGAAATTGAGGAGCGCGACCCGCAGGAAATTAGAATGTGTCGGGGTGTGCCCACCACCATCCAGGAAATCGATGCATATTATCCAGCCTTCGACATCACCCCACCGCATTTTGTGGCCGGAGTTATCTCACAGCATGGCATCCTGAGCCCATATGACCTGGCACATTATTTTGGTTGAGTTTTGAAAAGGAGTCATTTCCCATGGAATCTGCCATCATTACAGGGACCGGGATTTATGAAATTCCTGGCTTCACCTTCACCGAAAAAATCATTGATACGGCCTATGGGTCAGCGCGTGTCAATGTTGGGGTGAAAGATGGGTTTGAGCTGGCATTCCTCGCCCGGCATGGATTGGAACACACCACACCGCCGCATCAAATTAATTATCGGGCCAACATTAAAGCGCTTCAAATACTCGGTGTCAGCAGGGTTTTAGCAACCAATGCCGTCGGCTCTATCAGCCGGGAGATCCCACCAATGAGTCTGTCCTTGCTAACAGATTTTCTTGACTTCACCAGTGGGCGGGCGTTCTCGTTCTTTGATGGTGGTGATACCGGTCTGGCGCACACGAACATGGATGAGGCTTATTGTCCGATATTGCGTACCCGTCTATTGGAACTTGCTCCTGAACATGAACTGGAAATTATTCCCCACTCTGTGTACGTGGCGACCAATGGACCCCGCTTTGAAACCCCGGCAGAAATCAGGATGTATGATCAGCTGGGCGGTGACGTGGTTGGCATGACCGGGGTTCCTGAAGTTGTTTTAGCCAGGGAACTGGGTATGCATTATGCTTCAGTTGCTTATTCGATTAATTGGGCTGCTGGGCTGGAAGAAGAAATGACCTTTGTCGGAGACGAGATGGCCGAGCTCAAGCAACTATTGTCTTTACTTCTGGTTAATACAATTAAGTCAATAGAGGTTCTGGATTGTCGGTGCAATGAGGCAGTTATGATCATGCATCAGCCCCAAATCAATCCATGAAATGACTTTTTCAGATTGCAGAAAGGAGGTGCTGATTTCCGATAAGATCAAAAGCAGGGTTCAATAGGTTCATTTTCATTCAGATTAATTTATAAAAAGGAGAAAACTCATGAAAGAAATTATTACCATGTGGAAGAACACCCGGATGATTATCCTGGTGGCGCTTTCAGCAGCGATTTACGCTGCATTTCTGATTGTATTTAAAGGTGGGATTCCGATTGTGCCGGGTATTACGGAGGTCAGGCCAGCCAATGTTTTCCCGCCTGTCTTTGGCCTTTTGTTTGGTCCGGCTGGCGCCTGGGGGGCAGCCATTGGCAACTTCATTGGTGACCTGTTCGGCGGCACCCTGGGTATCGGCTCAATTTTTGGTTTCTTCGGCAACTTCTTCCTTGGCTTCATTCCCTACAAAATGTGGGGAGCCACCTTTGGTCTGGTCAAGAAAGATGATATGTCACAGACAACCGATAATGTTAGCAAGATTATTGCTTTCGAGCTGGTAGCCCTTGTTTCTTCTGCAGCCTGTGCCATCATCATTGCCTGGTACCTCGATATTGCTGCCATTGTCCCCTTCGCCTTCCTTTCAATCACCATCACTGTCAACAACTTTGCCGCAGCCTTCATTCTGGGTCCAATCCTGTTAGTTTTGCTCTACCCACGTGTAAAGCGTTGGGGCTTGATCTGGACCGACATTATGAACAAAGAGGATGTGGGCAAGGCTTATGGTAAAACACTCGGTTCCATCCTGATGATCATTGGTTCCTTGGGTGGTTTAATCGTGGGGATCCTGGTGGCTGTCGGTGCAGCCGGTCAGGAGCTTTACGGTTTTGCTGGCCAACAGGGTCAGGCTGCAGTCTGGCTTTCAGTCCTGCCCTTCCTGCTGATGATCCTCATAGCCAGCTTAATGCTGTCTGGACGTGAGCAATTTGTAGAAGTAATGGAAGAGGAAGAAATCTAAGCCTTTTCTAAATTAAGTGAATAAAGGTGAGTGGACCGAGTGTCCACTCACCTCTTTTATAAACGGGACCCTTTCCATGGCATCTTCTCAGAAACCAGTTGATCTCCTTATCACGGGTGGTACTTTTGTAACAATGAATCCAGCGCGAGATGTGCTGACGGATTCCGTTTTGGTGATTGATCAGGGTAAATTTCTTTGGATTGGGGATCGGTCCACAGCCTTTGAGCTTTTTGAACCTGCTCAAGAAATTGAACTCTCATGCGAAGTTGTGATACCAGGCCTGATCAACGTCCATGGCCATTGGGCCATGGCTCTCTTTCGTGGTTTGGTGGATGACTGCGCCCTGGAAGATTGGCTGTCCATGATCTGGAAGGTTGAGGCAGAGGTTATCTCTGAAGAGACTGTTGCCACGGGATCCCGGTTAGCCATGTTGGAGATGATCCGCTCCGGAACAACCTGTGCAGCGGATATGTACTGGCATTATGTCGTGACAACCGAAGCTGCGCGGAAAGCTGGTTTCCGAATGGTTAATGGTCCCAGTTTCGCGGATATTGAGGGGTTTGAAGAATACCGCAATACGAACCAGGCCATAGCCCTGGATTACCTGGATGAATATCAGGATGTCCCCCTGGTTCACCCTTGCATCCAGGCGCATTCAGCCTATATGACCAACCTGGACATTCTCAGTCTGGTCGGCAAGATTGCCAGAGATCGAAATTTGTTGTTCATCACCCATGCTGCAGAGTCTAAAGGCGAGATGGACATGGTCCGCCAAAAATATGGAAAAACGCCCATTGAAGTTCTGGACGCTGCGGGTTTGTTGGGTGATCGCACCCTCCTGGCGCATTGTGTTCATTTATCGGATGATGAAATCACTCTGCTTGGGGAAACGGGAACTTCTGTTGCGCACTGTCCCTCATCAAACCTGAAACTATCCTCCGGTATTGCCCGGGTGGCAGAGATGATTAAAGCGGGTGTAAATGTCGCTTTTGGGACAGATGGAGCAGCCAGCAATAACGATCTTGATTTATTTCATGAAGCTCAACTGGCCGCTCTGGTGCAAAAAGGCGTTACAGGAGACCCCAGCGTGCTCCCGGCTGAGAAGGTATTTTCCATGCTGACCATTGCTGGAGCCCAGGCGGTTGGACTGGCTGAAAAGATCGGTTCGATCGAGGTTGGTAAACTGGCTGATCTGGCCATCCTCGATTTTGACGTGCCCAATCTCACACCCTGTTATGACCATTATTCCCACCTGGTCTATGCCATATCCGCTGGTGACGTGTGCCATGTCATGGTTGAAGGACAATTCTTGATGCGAAATCGGGAAATGCAGACCTTGGATGAAGCAGAAATTATGGAGAAAGCTCGAGAAATTGCTCGGACTATTCGAAAAATTTAAGGCATAACGCTTCATTAAACGCATTATTAATAACCAGCTAAGGAAAATAACCCGCCTGATGATCACCCCCGGCTTCATTATGATTATCGCTGCCTTAATAACCTGCGTACACCTCCGATTAGGATATATTAACTTTGCCCTGTGAGGGCAAACACCCGGCTCACTTTTTGACAATTTTCGTGCTAAACTTAAAGGTCATGCCTATCGTTGATATTTGGCGAGTTTTTAGCGCGTCATCTATTAGATGAGTTTAACTTGCTTAAATATCCGCCATCGATTATCTCAATTAATCTTGTCGACGTCAAGAAGAAATTTAAAGAATTATGACTGAACAAACGCCATATTTGATTGTTGGTCTGGGTAATCCAGGACCAGAATACCGCCATAACCGGCATAATGTCGGTTTTATGGTCGTTAATGCCCTGGCTGAAAAAATGGGTGTTTCTCTCAGCCGGGTTGAGTTTAGGGCTCTGGTTGGCAAAGCTCACCTTGATCAGGAGCGGGTGATCCTGGCCAAACCCCAGACCTTTATGAATAACTCCGGCCAGGCTGTCGGCCCCCTGGTTCGATTTTATAAAATCCCCATGGATCAGTTATTGGTCGTTCATGATGATCTCGACCTGCCCTTTGGGACTCTTCGATTACGTCCATTCGGAGGGACTGGTGGCCAGCGAGGGATGGAGTCCATCGTTTCTCACCTGAATACCCGTGATTTTGCCCGCCTGAGGGTTGGGATTGGCCGACCACCAGGCCGGATGGACCCCGCAGATTATGTGCTCCATGATTTTGACTCCGATGAGGGTGAATTTCTTCCAGAGGTAATGGATGCCGCAGTTGATGCAATCATGCGTTACATCCATGACGGCATCGAAAAAGCAATGAATGAATTCAACGGAGATGTGATAAACAAAGCATGAGGTATCTTTTAGACCAATTAAAGGAAATACCCGCTTACCAATCCTTGCTGGAGAAGTTCAACCGGGATCACTGGCAGCCCGGTCAGGTTGAGGGATTGGGTTTATCCCGAGCAGCTCGTCTCTATCTGGTGGCCCGCCTCTATCAGGATCTGAACCGCCCGATACTTTTGATTTCAAACCGGGCAGACCGCGCACTTTCATTGCATGAGGAGCTCCAGTTCTGGATGGGGGAGGCTGAGGTCCAGTATATTCCTGAACCGAATCCGCTGTTTTTTGAAAAGTCCGGATGGGGGAAGGGCACTCGCAAAGATCGCCTGAACGTTCTCACCACGCTGGCCCGCACCTGGATACCAACGATTCAACCCCCTGAAACACCCCCCGTGATGGTCGCGCCGGTGAGAGCGATTATGACCCGCACGATCCCACGACGGGAGTTCGTTAAATACACCCGACAGCTACAGCTTGGTCAGAGCGTGACGATTGAAGAGCTGACCCGTTTATGGGTGGATATTGGTTACACCTATGCCAATATTGTGGTGGAGTC
>SKPR01000230.1 GCA_007119455.1 Candidatus Brevefilum sp.
CATCTTCATGGATCCAGGGTAATGCAACCTGGGTTGATAACCGCCGACTTTTTACAGAAACAGTCAGGATTTTTTCAATGTCTGGGATTTCTTCGTAAACAGTCAGAAAAGGATCGACATCAAGCCTGAGTGCAATCGTCTCACCAATAGCCGTGGCCCGATAATATCTTGGATCGTCGTAGAGCAAAGCCTCTTCACCAAAAAAATCCCCCCGCTCCAATCTGGCCAGATTTATAATCTCACCGTTCTTATTGTAAGACAACAAAGCCTTTCCCTCAAACAGAACATACATGGCTTCCGATGGATCATCCATATCAAAGATAAGCTCCCCATCATGGTATGTATTAACCTGGAATAAACCTGACAGGCGCCTGATGGTCTGCTCACTCAGATGGGTGAACAGCGGTACCTGATCCAGGAGTTCGAATTGATCGTCCATGTGGATGTCCATATCCCAAGTATAAAACATCTTATGGGATTAATAAACAAATTTTTTGGATCACATAACAAACCAGAACAATTTATAATTACCGAGTAACAACTCAGCATACAGGGGAATATAGGGTCCCAGCCTTCAGCAGCAAAACTTCCTGAGAAGTTACATTAACAATGAGTGACCAGTTGAGTTTTCCTATAAATATGATAGACTTAATCCAGTTAGCCAACCATAATAAAAAAGGCTCATCATGAAGTGCCAGACCTGCCAGTCAGAAATCAAAGCTGAGCGTCGGTTTTGTAACGTCTGTGGTCACCCCATTTCCTTGAATCCTGAATTAGAAGACATCCATTTGTCGCGTCTGACAGCCAGCTCGTCATCCTTATTGGCTCATAAAGTGCGGTCTGCATCTTATCTTTCAAGGGAACAAAGAACGGTCACTGCAATCATGTTTACAATGACCGACCTCATCACGAATGATGAGCAAATCGATACCGAAACACGTTTCTCTCTTTTCAACAATGTGCTCAGCCGGTTAGCCAGGCATATTATCAAATACGAAGGTCATATTGCCAAAGTATGGAAAAATTCTGCCTTGGTCTTCTTTGGCGCTCCAATCACACATGAAAATGATCCGCTCCGGGCATTGCATACAGCAAATGCAATTTTGGATGAAACCAGAACGATCAGTGATGAATTCGAAATATCATACGGAAACCCATTACACATAAAGCTGGTCATCAATACTGGTCCGATTATGATTGGTGAAGTAAAAACTAACCACCGATTCGATTTTCGTTCGCTCAATAACACCCTGGAATGTATGGATCTTGCCTTGCAAGCCAACATTCCAACTGACGAGGTAATTCTTTTTGAAGATACCTACCGCTACATCAAACCCTTTGTTGAGTCCACTGAATTAGAAGAAGTCCACTGTGAAGAATTGGATGAGACAATTAAACTCTGGCTACTGCAAGAAGTTCAAAAATCTGCCAATCATATCAAACGCTCACCTTTTTCTCAAAATGTTCCGATTATTGGCCGTGTGAACGAACTGGATCAGTTAATGGAGCTCAGTGAAACCGTACTGGCGGGATTGGGAAGGGTTGGTTTAATCCTGGGTGAGCCAGGTATTGGCAAAACAAGGCTGATCATTGATTGGAAATATAAAATAAAATCCCAACATTTGCCGGTGATGCCACGTTGGGTTGAAGCCCAGGGGATGGCCTTTGGTCGAGAGCTGGCCTATCACTTGTTAAAAAACCTCGTGCGATCCACCCTGAATATTCCAGCCATGGCACCGGAAGAACATAAGAACAGTCTGCTGCTGGCTGCGATTCACGAAATACCGGAACTGAATGAAGACAAAGCCTACCCATTCCTGGCCCACCTTCTGGATATAAAATTACCTGAAGAAGCCGAGGAACAGATCCACCAGATGTCCGCTCGTGACCTCCGGTCAAAATATCTGGAAACCATAAAACCACTCCTAAAATATTACGCTCAACAACAACCGCTCTTTATCATTCTGGAAGATCTGCATTGGGCAGATACATCATCAGTCGAAATCTTGAGTGATCTCCTACTTCTTGCTTCTTCAACACCCGTCCTGTTCTGTCTGACTTCAAGGATGGATCGTGAAACCCATGGTTGGAACCTGATTTTGACCGCCCGGCAAAGACTTGGCCCTCGCCGAACAGAAATTCATCTGGACAGCCTCAACAGCGATGAAAGCGAATTGCTGGTTGCAAACCTGATTGAGATCGATGAAATTCCGAATGTGATTCGGGAATTGGTTTTAGAAAAATCAGAGGGCAACCCTTTTTTCATTGAAGAACTGGTTAGAAACATGGTCAATGAAGGTGTTCTCTTCAAGAAAAATGATCGTTGGGTCATTAAAGCGGATATCGAATCTGAAAAGATACCAGATAGCTTACAGGGCTTGCTCACAGCCCGGGTTGACCGCTTACCATCGGAAGCCAAACTCACCCTGAGAATTGCGAGTGTAATTGGACGCACTTTCCCAGAACATGTGTTAGAAAGGGTTGTCACCGCCCTCCAACCTGACATCCACTTGATGGAGCAGCTCTCGATCCTTGAATCGAACGGATTGATCAACGTCGCCCAGGTAAAACCTGAATTGGTTTATTCCTTCCAGCATATCCTGCTGCATGATGCTGTTTACAATGCAATCGTTGAATCAGACCGGAAGGAAGTGCACCTCAATGTTGGCAAAGCACTTGAAGTATTGTATCCCGATCAGCAAAAACGATTGGCTTCGCAGCTCGGACATCACTTTTTAAATGCCGAAGAAAAAGATAAGGCCTTTTATTATCTCGATCTGGCAGGACATGTCGCCATGGATGCTTATGCCAATGCTGAAGCTGCAGGATATTATTCACAGGCGATCGTGTTATCAGATGACGATAAAAAACTAGCCCATTTATATACCGATCTGGGTGAAGCACTCTCACAACAATCAAAACATCGCGCTGCAATAAAAGCCTGGGAGAAAGCCATCCACTACCACCGAAAGGTCGGTGATACTGATCGCCTGGCGAGGGTATATGCATGGGCTGCTCGGTCTGCCTGGTGGGGGTATGAACCAAAACGCAGCCTGGAGATCTGCCTGGAAGGTGTCAGGGCTGTTGAAAATGCTGTTGAAAGTCCTGATATTGCCTATCTGGTTCACGAAACTGGCCGGGCGTATCTGTTTAATAACCAGCCTGATAAAGCCAGGGCATTTTGTGAAAAAGCGCTTGAAATTGCCAAACGCCTGGAAGCATATGATGTCCAGGCTGAAGCCCTGGCAACCCTTGGTATTCTGCCAAACATGAGACCAGAACAGGCCATTTCAGCACTGGAGATGGCGGTCAAAATCAGCGAATCAAACGAACTCTTCGGTCCGGCTGCCAGGGCTTATACCAACCTGGCTGCCGTGATTGACAAGCTGGGAGAAATCAGGCTCGCCCGCGATTATCGAATGCGCGCTCTTCAGTTAGGCGAGCAAATCGGTGGTATATCGGATGAGTTTTTGATCAATCAAACCATCATAAACGCCTCCTTGTGGTTGGCTGATTTTGAGGATGCAGGCACCAGGATCAACCGGATGCACCAGAGCATCCACCTGGAGAACCAATTCCTTGACGATAAAACCCTCACACAAATTTTGATCGAGGGAAATTACTACCGTTACATGGGTAACATCACCGATGCAATTGAACGGTTTACCGAGCTGATCGACCGTAGCCGGCAAACAGATAACCTGGAACACCTCCTGGAGGGCAACCGAGCGCTGGCAGAAACCATCCTTGAATCATTCCGGTTACAAGGTGATGACAGCAATATCAGCAATGTGGATATCGCCCTTTCGATGATCAACGAGGTGATTAAAAATGACACCGAAAAAGATCAAATCACCTCAGTGGCATTGTTTTGCCTGCTAGCCAATATTCATATGTTGAAAGGAAACTACACCAAAGCTGAAAAAGCTTTACAGGAAGCCAACAGCCTCTATCGAGCCCAACCAGCCATGCAGGACAGGGTCAGAATCATATTGAGCCAGGCCAGGCTGGCCTATGCCCAGAACAATTACACAACCTCCCTTAAATTACTTGAAGAAGTTGTTACATTGCTGGAAAAGATGGAAGGCCGATGGTGGCGGGCCAGGATCTGGGTTGAAATGGGTATTGTTTACCTCCAGAGGAATGAGCCCGAAGACATTGACCAGGCGCAGACTCTTTTCCGGGATGCATTATCAGAATTCAAGGAGATGGGAGTCGAATATTATCCTGATGTCATCGTTGATAAATTGCGCCAGGTCAAACAAGTTTCTCGTGCGCAGGCGATCGCCCACCACAAGATTTCTCAGGAGTTGGCCCAGGCAGGCCGTGTCCAACATACATTTATCCCGACCCACTCCCCAGAAATTCCAGGATATGATATCTCAGGTGTATTATTGCCCGCACGTGAAACATCAGGGGATTTCTATGACTTTATCGACCTCGAAAATGGTAATCTGGGTATAGCGATCGCCGACGTTGGCGATAAAGGCGCTGGTGCCGCACTTTATATGGCCATGAGCCGCACGCTGCTTCGCACCTATGCCAACGAAATATCGCAGAACCCAAAGGAAGTCATCTGTGAGGTAAATCGCAGAATTTTGACCGATACTCAACATGGCATCTTTCTGACAGTTGTTTTTGGCGTTCTTGATCCCGATCAGGGCAAGTTCACGTATGTTAACGCCGGACACAACCCTCCGCTAATTCTCCAGCAAACTGATTCGGGGGTCGCATTCACCCAGCTTGAGAAGACTGGTTCCCTGGTTGGCATCTTCCAGGATCACACATGGACAGCTGAAACCATTTCACTCAATCCAGGTGAAATCCTGATCCTCTATACGGATGGCATTACAGAAGCTCAAGATGAAGCGGGGGAATTCTTTGGAAATCAAAGGTTGTACAATATGTTGGAGACAGGCTACAGTTTAGATGCTGAGGGTTTCCGCAATCATATCCTTGAGTCCGTCCAGGCTTTTTGTGGGTCAGCACCACGTCTGGATGATATCACCTTAATCGTCATTTCCAGGGAAAGAGCTGAGTCAAGAAAATAACTTTTACCTTAAAAACAAAAACCTGGCCGCAAATGGCCAGGTTTTTTACAATCATTATTTAGTTATAACTGCTCAGGCAGTTCTGCTGCTGAAGGCTGCTTACATGCTGAGTAGTTACAGTTCGTTTATCCGCTTACCTCAGCCTGGTCAAGCTGTGACACATCCACCGATTCTTTATTTCTGAACACTACCTGATCATCTTCAATATCAACCAGAACAGTATCCCCATGAGAAAAATCGCCGGAAAGTAAGCTAACCGATAACGGGCTCTCTACATGTTTTTGTAATGCTCGTTTTAACGGTCGAGCGCCAAAGGCCGCGTCATAACCTTCATTTGCCAGCCACACCCTGGCATTCTCCGTCAATTCGACCTTCAACCCATGTTCGGACAGCCGTTCCCGAATGTCTTCCATCTGCAGATCAACAATCTTGACCATCTCTTCCTTGGAGAGGGATGAGAAGACAATAATTTCATCGATACGATTCAGAAATTCAGGCCGGAAAGCACCCTTCAAGGCCTTTTCGATCTTTTCCTGATTAGCCTTATCATCTTCATCCATTGACCCGAGGAAACCTAAGGTGCCGCTCTTCGTGACATATTCAGTCCCCAGGTTGCTGGTCATGATCAGAACCGTATTCCGGAAATCGACCACGCGGCCCTGACCATCTGTCAGGCGACCGTCATCCAAAATCTGCAATAATGCATTCCAAACTTCGGGATGAGCTTTTTCGATTTCATCGAAGAGTACAACCCGGTATGGGCGTCGCCGGACGGATTCGGTCAATTGACCACCTTCTTCGTAGCCCACGTAACCAGGAGGGGCACCGAAAAGACGTGAGACAGAGTGCTGTTCACGATACTCACTCATGTCAATACGCACCATGGCATCTTCATCATCAAACATAAAGGCTGCCAGCGCTTTGGCAAGTTCAGTCTTGCCAACACCGGATGGGCCAATAAAAATAAAGGAACCAATTGGCCGGCGAGGGTCTTTTAATCCGCTGCGGGCACGTCGGATGGCGTCTGCAACAGCGGCTACGGCTTTCTCCTGACCGATCAAGCGTTCATGCAGCCGCTCTTCCATGTGGAGCAACTTATCCTTTTCGTCTTCCATCATCTGCGAGACCGGGATGCCCGTCCATTGATTGATGACTTCTGCAATATCATCAACGTCAACCACCTCATCCAGCATATGATCCTGTTCCCAGGCATCACGCTTGTGGTTAAACTCTTCTTCAATGCGGAGCCGGTCGGCCTTCATCCTGGCTGCGCGCTCGTAATCTCGTTCAACCCCTGCCTGTTCTTCTTCTTTCAACAGGTGATCAATCTCTGATCGCAGTTCCTTAAGGTCATCCGGTAAAGAGTAAAGGGCCACGCGCAATTTAGCTGCTGCTTCATCGATCAAATCGATGGCTTTATCCGGAAGGCGGCGGTCCGTCACATAACGGGATGAGAGTTTAGCCGCCTGCACAAGGGCCGCATCCGAAAAAGTCACTTTGTGATGGGCTTCGTAACGATCACGTAGACCACGTAACATGTCAATCGTATCTTCTACATTCGGTTCTTCAACATAAACCGGGGCAAACCGTCGCTCCAGTGCCGCATCCTTTTCGATATGTTTATGATATTCGTCGAGGGTGGTGGCGCCCACACACTGCAATTCTCCACGTGCCAGCGCGGGCTTGAGCATACTGGAGGCATCCATTGCACCCTGTGCAGCCCCAGCCCCGACGACGGTATGCAGCTCGTCGATGAACAGAATAATTTCACCTTCCGAACGCTGAATTTCCTCAATGGCAGCCTTCAAACGTTCTTCAAACTCACCTCTGAATCGTGAACCTGCGATCATCGCGCCAAGGTCCAGAGAGATGACACGTTTGCCCATTAATATTTCAGGGACATCATCTGATGCAACTTTTTGTGAAAGCCCTTCGACAATTGCGGTTTTACCGACCCCGGCTTCACCAATCAGGACCGGGTTATTCTTGGTTCGTCGGCACAGGATCTGGATCAGACGCAGGATTTCCGTATCCCGGCCAATAACCGGATCCAATTTTCCTTCACGGGCCATCGTGGTGAGATCACGGGAGTATTTTTCCAAAGTGCGGTATCGGGTTTCGGCTTTCGGGTCGTTAATCTTCTGCCCACCCCGTAATTCATCAACTGCTTCAAGTACACGCTGGCGTGTGATTCCAAGATCTTCCATCAAGCGAGCTGCTGGTGTATTACGTTCGCTCAAGATCGCCAGGAAAATATGTTCGGTTGAAATGTATTCATCTTTTAACCGGTTCGCTTCCTGGTTCGCCTGGTCGATGATTCGCTTTACACGCGGTGTGATAAAGACCTGTCCCGCACCACCACCAAAAATATTCGCTTTAGGGCTGGTTCTTAAGATATAATCCAGCCGTTCCTTAAAGTTTTCAGCGTCTATTTTCAATATTTCAAGCAATTGGGAAATAACACCCTGGGGTTGCTCGATTAAAGCCAGCAGGATGTGTTCGGTATCAATCTGGTTATGTCCATACCGTTGGATAATTTCTGCTGCCCGCTGGGCAGCTTCCTGAGCACGTTCTGTAAATCGATCAAACCGCATCATAATCGTATTTTCCTTGATTGTTTCCTAAAAATATCATAATAAATCAGGTAACTGTTCAGGAAGTTCTGCTGCTGAAGGCTTGTGGTGTGACATCTTCGCCATCGGACCAGCCCCCCTATATTCCCTTGCTTGCTGAGCAGTTATCAAATTAGAACATTTGAATTATAACATTTAAAGGTGTTGATATAAACTGTTTTTTATAAGAAAAATATTAAATATTATGGTCTCTGCAAGATCTGATGCAATTATTAAACCAATTTCTTGCTATAAAATCAACATTGCGTCGCCAAATGAAAAGAATCGATAACCCTTTTCAATGGCTTCTTGATAGGTATCAAGGATCATCTCCCGTGATGCAAAGGCGCTCACCATCATCACCAGGGTTGACTTTGGAAGGTGAAAATTGGTAACCATGCCATCGACTGCCTTGAACTGGTACCCGGGCAGGATGTAAAGATCTGTTGCCCCAGCGAACGGTACAACCACCTGATCCGAACCTGCAGCTCTGGCAGCCGTTTCCAATGTCCTCACGCTGGTCGTCCCAACGGCGATAATCCGTCCCCCCTGGTTCCTGGTGGCATTTATCTGTGCTGCCGCTGTTTCAGTCAGTTCACACCATTCGGTATGGATTTTATGTGTTGAGGGGTCACGCTCAGTGACCGGCGCGAAGGTGTCCAGCCCCACATGCAAGGTCAGCCGTGCGAACTGAATGCCAATCTCCTCCAACTTACGCATCAACTCCGGTGTAAAATGCAGACCGGCTGTAGGTGCCGCTGCCGAGCCAGGTGTTCGTGCATAAACCGTCTGATATCGTTCAGGGTCTTCCAGTTGCGAGTGGATATAGGGTGGCAAGGGCACATGTCCCACACGATCAAAATACGGTTCTATAGGTTCACTGAAACGTACCCGGCGTTTGGGTCCTTCTAAAACCTCAATGATTTCAGCATCTGGACCACCATCAATACTTAATTGCCGTCCTGGTGTGAGCCCCTTACCACCCGCCAAAGCCGTCCATGTCCGGGAGTCTTCTTTTTTAAGCAATAATAACTCAACCCGTCCCCCACCAGGTTGTTTCCGCCCAAAAATTCTGGCCGGGATCACACGCGTTTCATTGATCACCAGCAAGTCTTCAGGTACCAGATAGCGGTCGATATGCCAGAAAAGGTCATGTGTTA
>SKPR01000005.1 GCA_007119455.1 Candidatus Brevefilum sp.
AAGCAGGAACAACGCTGGCTGGATCGTCTTTCAAAAGCGGCAGAAAATCTTCCTGTTGATGAAGCGGCCTTTATCGCCGATATGGTGCCAGCGATGGATCCCGAAAAAATCCTGCTCTCCGAGTACGATCTCTGATAGGTTACCGTGTTGATCCAGACAATTCATGACAAGGAACCCAACTTGATCTGATCGGGTATAAGACTCCCTGTTTATTCTTGTGGTTTTGGTTTGAAATCTGTATGTCTTATACTTCGTGACAGGCCACCCAGCGACCGGGTTGGGCCCCTCGCCATTCAGGCACGACCTCAGAACAATGAGGTTGGGCGATGGGACAGCGGGTATGAAAACGACATCCGGAAGGTGGCGAAAGCGCGCTGGGGACATCCCCCTGCAAAACAATTCTTTTTTGCTGGCGGGCTGCCCTGGGATTGGGTACCGGGACGGCTGACAAGAGCGCCTGGGAATAGGGGTGAAGAGGTTCTTCATAAAGGGCATTACTTTCAGCCAGTTCGGCCAGGCTACCCAGGTACATCACCGCTACACGATTACAGATATGGCGGACCATACTCAGGTCATGGGCGATGAACAGGTAGGTCAGCTCAAGCTGAGCCTGAAGGTCTTCCAGCAGGTTCACGACCTGGGCTTGAATTGACACATCCAGGGCTGCGATCGGTTCATCGCAAACAATAAAATCCGGATTGGAAGCCAGTGCTCGCGCGATACCGATTCGCTGGCGTTGCCCGCCTGAAAACTCATGCGGGAAACGGTTCAGATGCCGGGCGCTGAGCCCCACCATCTCAAGCATCGCTCGTACACGATCTGTCCGTTCTTTGGACGTGCTGCCAATTTTATGCACCCGCAGGGGTTCTCCCACAATCGCCGAGACAGTCCAGCGGGGGTTTAGCGATGCGAAGGGGTCCTGGAAGATCATCTGTGCCTTACGACGCAGCAATCGCAGATCGTCAGCTTTTGCATTGGCCACATCAATTTGAGCGATGTGAATCGACCCATCAGTCGGGGGGTAAAGACCCAGGATCGTTCGACCAGCCGTGGTCTTTCCACAACCACTTTCACCGACCATCCCCAGTGTTTCTCCCTGGCGAATTTCGAAAGTCAGGTCATTGACAGCTTCCACCACACCCACTGTTCGCTCAAAAATGATTCCACGGCGGATGGGGAAATGTTTTTTCAGGTTTTTGACGCTGACAAGGGCCTGCTTTACTTTAGGTTCAGGGTTCATCGTGGCTCTCCCGTGTAAGGATTGACAAAACAGGCTGCTTTCTGGCCTGGTTTGATGGTTTCGAGAGGGGGTAGTTCTTTATTGCAGCGCTCAATCACATATTCGCACCGTGGCGCAAAAGGACAGCCGGTCAGGGGGCTCATGATCATGGGTGGCGCACCAGGTATGGCTTTGAGACGCTCTCTGCGGCGTTGATCAACCTTGGGTAATGCCGCCAGTAAAGCCAGGGTGTAGGGATGCTGGGGATGTTCATAAAGGCTGTCGACGTCCGCTTCTTCGACAACCGTCCCGCCGTACATGACGATAACCCGGTCAGCAACGCTGGCAACAACGCCCAGGTCATGTGTGATCCAGATTAATGTCATATTGATTTTCTGACGGATATCCAGCACCAGGTCCACAATTTGAGCCTGGATGGTTACATCCAGGGCGGTGGTTGGTTCGTCAGCGATTAATAACCTGGGGTTGCAGGCCAGCATCATGGCGATCATCACCCGCTGGCGCATTCCGCCTGAAAATTGGTGAGGATAATTACTGAACCGCCGTTCTGGGTCGGGGATTCCAACCAGATGCATCAATTCAAGCGCTTGTTTTCTGGCTTCTGCTTCCGTCATCTGAAAATGCCGGATGAGCGCTTCCTTCATTTGGCGACCCAGTGTCAGTACAGGGTTGAGGGAGGTCATGGGATCTTGAAAAATCATCCCGATTTTTTGGCCCCTGACCTGCTCAAGCTGTTTATCGGATAACCTCAGCAGGTCCTGGCCATCAAAGATTGCCTGGCCATTGGTGATCTCTCCAGGGGGGATCGGAATCAAACCCAGGATGGACATCATACACACCGATTTTCCGCTGCCGCTTTCCCCAACGATGGCGATGGCGTCGCCTTCAAGTAAATCGAACCCAACACCATTGACGGCGTAAACCGTGCCTTCCGGTGTGTTGAAACGCACATGCAGGTTGTCCAGGTTGAGTAAGGGGTCTTCTTTTTTCATAGTGTTATTCCGGTCTGCTGCGTGGGTCGAGGGCATCCCGCAAGCCATCGCCCACGAAATTTATACTGAGGACAGTTAATAAGATGAGTACCCCCGGGAAGAACCATAACCAGGGTGCATATTCGATATAGGTTGTGGCGCCGGTGATCATATTGCCCCAGGTTGCCGTTGGGGGTTGTACACCCATGCCGAGGAAGCTGATATAGGCTTCAAAAATGATAGCACCAGCCACCGATAACGTGGCTGTAACCACGATGGGGGCCACGGTATTGGGCAGTATGTGTTTGAACATGATTTGTGTATTGGATGTGCCGGTGGCGCGGGCTGCCAGGATGAAGTCGTTCTCTTTGAGCGCCAGGAACTCTGCCCTTACGATCCGGGCCAGACGTGGCCAGCTTGTCAGCCCGATGATCAGAATGATCACCACAACACTTCCGCTGAATGTCCGTCCGAAGAAATTCAAATCCGGCACTTTACCTGAAAAGAATTTCGCCATCACAAGCAGCAGGAACAGGGTTGGGATGGTCAGGATTGCCTCGGTGATCCGCATCAGCAGGCTATCGAGCCAGCCACCATAATAGCCTGAGATGGCACCGATGATGACTCCCACCACAACCTGGACGATGACCGCCGTCAGGCCGATTAAAATTGAGATCTGACCGCCGTAAATCGTCCGGGCCAGGATGTCTCGTCCGATGGTGTCTGTGCCGAAGGGATGTTCAGCGGTTGGTGCCTGCAAGCGTTTGGTCGTATCGTTGAAATTGGCGTCGGCTTCAGAATAGATCAAGGCGCCGCCAAAGGTGAAGAGGATCAGAAACAATAACAGGAAGCTGCTGGCAATCGCCAGTTTGTGGCGTCTGAAACGGCGCCAGGCCATCTCGCTGAGGGATAAGGGCGGGGACTCCAGGCCAATGTCCGGGATTTTGGCGTCTACTGGTGTATCGAGTACTGACATTTTAAAACTCCAGGGCCGGTTGAGTGTAAATTAATCGTGCCATTTCATAAGCAGGGGCGTTTCCGGGTTAATAGCGGATGCGCGGGTCGAGGGCTGCATAAGCAATATCCGTCAGGATCTGTGAAAATATCACAAATACCGCCAGGATCATGACGATGCCCATCACCACTGGGCCATCTGCACGCTGCAGGTGGTCGAGGAATAATCTGCCCATCCCCGGCCAGGCGAAGATACGCTCGGTGACAACCGCACCAGCTAGCAAAAAAGGCAAATCAAGCCCAACCAGGGTGACGATCGGTAAGAGGGCGTTGCGCATGGCATGGATGAAGATGATATAGTAGCGCTTCAAGCCTTTGGCTTTAGCTGTTCGGATGTAATCCTGGCTCATCACTTCGAGCATGGCAGAACGGACATAACGGCTATACCGGGCAATGTCGATAAAGGCGATGCTGAATAATGGCAGGATCATATGCTTGGCCACCTGGCCGGCTGTTTTGCCCACCCGGGGGTCGAACATCCCATTGGCCGGCAGATTGGGTAAACCCCAGCGTTGGAAGAGAACAGAGAAAAAATAAATACTTAATAAGGCAATTAAAAAAATCGGCATTGAGAAACCGACAAAAGATAAGGTTGTCACGGCGTTATCAACCCAGGAATACTGGCGGAGGGCAGAATAAACGCCCACAATGACGCCAAAGAGCAGGATGAAGATTTGGGCCGGCACCATCAACAGCAGCGTGTTGGGAATGCGATCCCAGATTATTTCAGAGACAGGTTTTCCCCGGGTGACGATCGATGTGCCAAAATCACCGCGTAGCACGCCTAACCGTTCACCGGGTATATCGGGGATTCCATCACCATCCACATCAATCATCGTCCAATCATTTCCGATTAACCAGTAAAGGTATTGGGTTGTGACGGGTTTATCCAATCCTAACTGGCGAGCCAGGCGGGCTCTGTCATCAGGGCGGGTGGGATTCCGGCCGCCCATCATGGTTAGGGGGTCACCAATATTATTAAGCAGGAGGAATAGGATCAGGCTGATGATGAACAGCAGGGGAATGGATTGCAAGATGCGTCGGATGATATAACGGGTCATCGTGCGACCTCCAGGATTTGTTGCCCAGGCTGATCGGACGGATTGCCCGATCAGCCTGGGCCTTTTACTTTTATTGAAGCCAGACTCGGGTTAAGCCCGGCTCCCTATGCTTTGTTTTGGTTTACTCTATAATGTCCCATTCTGCGATGCTGTAGAAAGGAGAAGCACCGGAGATATTGACGTTGGACAGACGGCTGCTTACAGCCCAGGTGTCCAGGTCTTGCCAGACGCCCAGCCAGTAAACATTCTCATACATGATCTCACCGATTTGCCAGAGGGTTTGCTGACGCTCTTCAAAGTCAATCTGTGTAGATTGCAGGCGGAAAAGTGCGTCTAATTCTTCGTCGCAAATTTTCTGGTCATTGATTCCGTCCGGGTATTCATCAGAAGGAATTTCACTGCATAACCAGCGGCTGGTATCCGGATCCGGGAAAGCTTCCGTTGAGGAGAACTGACCGATATCCAGTTCACCTGTTGGCAGTGGTCCGCCGCCACCATAGCTTTGGAAGTAAATATCAGGTGCGTAGCTGAGAGTATCCAGGCGAATGCCGCATTCAGCCAGGTTCTGCTGAGCGACGGCCTGGGTATCCTGGCGGATTTCCCGGGCGGTGGTGCCGTGAATCAGAGTCAGTTCAATCCCATCTTTTTCTCGGATGCCATTGCCGTCTTCATCAACCCAGCCTGCCTCATCCAGGAGGGCCATGCCGGCAGCGGGATCGTAAGGCCAGGCGCTCAGGTTGGGGTTGGCATAAGGGGTGTTGTCCCAGAAGGTGACGGCTGGTTCGGTCAGCCCTAACAGCAGGTCGCGGTTGATACTCTGGCGGTCAAAGCACAGGGCAATCGCCTGGCGAACACGAACATCCGCCAGCGCCGGGTGCGCTTCTTCACCGAAATACAGGAACCAGCCTTCATCGTAACCAGAAACAACAGCAAAGACTTCCACGCCAGCAGCTTCCAGGGTGGGGATGTCAGCTGTGGAAATGAAGGTACCCAGGTCACCGTCGCCGGTGCGGAGGGCTGCTACCTGTGAGGCATCATCCGGAACAAAGCGGAAGAAAACCTCATCAATCTTGGCAGGTTCATCATAGAAGTTCTCATTACGGACGAAACGGGTATAACTTCCCGATTCCCATTCAGCAAAGACAAAAGGACCGGCACTCACAGTGGGCGCCAGGTTCCAATCGGCAGTGTCGATGGAACCGTCAGCATCAAACACTGGCCTCAAGACATGCTCGGGTAAAACAAACTGCCACAGGCTGGCTGCCCAGGGTACAAAGGGTTCTTCAAAAACGGTGACCACCGTCTGTGCGTCGGGGGCTGAGATATCCTCAATCAGGCTGTAGGGATAGGACGTCGTGACGATGTTGCTCGGGCTGGTGACCATTTCGTATGTAAACACGAAATCTGCCGATGTGATGGGGGAGTTATCCGACCAGACGATATCATCGCGCAGGGTAATGGTGATCGTGCGACCGTCTTCTGAGATCCCGCCGTTTTCAAGAGAGGGGATTTCTGTTACCAACACCGGGTTGGGATTATTATCGATATCGAAATTCCAGGCGGATGCATTCCAGATTTGCTGGGTGATGCTCGAAAACCACATGTTGGTGTAGAGCGGGTTCAGGTTGTCGAACTCCTGGGTCCAGATAAAAGTCGCAACTTTGCGGGCGCCCGGTGTTTCGGGTTCTGGTTCAATTACGACATCATCAACAGGGTCGTCATCAACAACAGGTTCCTGCGGTGCCACAACATCTCCAGGCGTATCCGGGTCAGGGGGTGGTGCGGTCTGGCAGGCGGCCAGGATCAGCGAAAAGATCAAAATCATGGCCAAAAGCAAAAACAAATTTCTCTTACTCATTTTATTACTCCTTTGATTGAAACAAATCATTTAGACGTTGAGCATTTAATTTTCTTGTGTGCCCTTTCACCTCCTTTTCAAAGTGAAAACAGGTTTTTGATATTCGCTAAGTGCATACCCAAAAGGTCTGAACCCTGTAATGTTGATTAACCGGTATTTACCCGTAATTGACATTTTAGTTTTGATTAGTGAGGTAATTGGCCAGCGATTTCAAAAGGTTAAACCCTTCCCGCAAGCCGTTAATTTGGAAATTATATCATTATTTGGGCAAAAACTTTTGTCATTTGCGATTTTAACATTATATTAAAAAAAGAGAGGTTTGAAACCCTCCCAAAGTATTGAATATCAATATATTTCCAAACAAATTTTGATTGATTGGATCATTCACCAGGTGAAAATTTTGAAATAATAGGTCTGGGGGAAGAGAGTAATTGGGTAATAAAGATATGAAGGTAGCGAATTGATTTTTGGATTGAGTTAACAATGGTTCAGGCGGGAATGGATGGGAGTCGAACCCACCTCGGCTCGCCACGCGACCCGACACCGATTTTGAAGACCGGGAGGCCCACCGGGACCTAACCATTCCCACCCTTAAGCATAACTTTGGCACCCATGTCTGTCAACTGCTCGATGCGTGTGTTCATGCTAAGTTTGAACATGTCACAGGGATTAACTCAATGGTAAAATCAAAAAGGTTGCTTTTGTTTATCAGGAGAATAATAAATCCATGTCTGAATCGAGACACACACCCGACTGGGTCAAAAACGCCATTTTTTACCAGATTTTCCCCGACCGTTTCGCCAAATCCACATCATTAGAAAAACCCATCCATATCGAGCCATGGGATTCGCCGTTAACGCGTCACGGTTTCAAAGGCGGTGATCTGCTGGGCGTCTATGAAAAGCTGGATTACCTGCAAGACCTGGGCATTAATGCCATTTATTTCAATCCCATTTTTTCCTCTGCAGCCAACCATCGCTATCACACCTTTGATTATTACCATGTCGATCCGATCCTCGGCGGTAACGAGGTATTCTTTAAATTGCTCAAAGAAGCCCACAGGCGCGGAATCCACGTGGTATTGGATGGCGTTTTCAACCATGCCAGCAGGGGGTTCTTCCAGTTCCATCACATTCTGGAGAACGGTGAGAAATCACCCTACCTGGACTGGTTCACGGTTTATGGTTTTCCGATGAACGCTTACCAGGGTAAACCAAATTATTCCTGCTGGTGGAACCTGCCTGCCTTACCGCAATTCAACACCGATCATCCCCAGGTGCGTGATTTTCTGTTCGAGGTTGCCCGACACTGGATCGAACAGGGCGTGGATGGCTGGCGGCTGGACGTCCCCTTTGAGATCAATGACGAAAGCTTTTGGCGCCAGTTCCGCACAGCCACCAAGCTGCCCAATAATGACGCTTACCTGGTGGGAGAGATACCCTCTGAGGCGCAGGATTGGCTGCAGGGTGATATGTTCGATGGGGTCATGAATTACCAGTTCACCGCCGCCTGTGTGGGATTCTTCGGTGTGGGCAGTCGCGATGAAGCGATGATTTCGGGGATGATGGGTTTACCGGAAGTGCCCGAACTCGATGCGGAAGGGTTCGCTCAGCGCACCAAACAATTAATGGAAATTTATCCCCGACAAAATGCCCTGGCACAACTCAACCTGATGGACAGCCATGATATGCCCCGGTTCCTCTCGATGGTAAGCGGGAACAAAGCTGCGTTTCGGCTGGCAACGCTGTTCCAAATGACTTACCCTGGGGCACCTTGCATCTATTATGGCAATGAAATTGGTATGATGGGTGGGAGGGAGCCGGAAAACCGGGCGCCTTTCATCTGGGATGAATCGCGTTGGGATCACGACCTGCGTAAGGCAATCAAGACTTATTCCCATATCCGGCGGGAACAACCTGTATTGCGTATGGGTGAATATGTACCGGTTTTTACCGAAGGACGCCGGTTGGCATTTGTGCGACACCTGGATGGAAAGCGGATTCTGGTGGCCATCAACGCGGGTGATAGCACCTGGGATTTGAACCTGGATCTGGGGTCCGAATTTTCGGATGGCACCCTCTTTGAAGATTTGCTCAGTGGGGAAGGGGCCATAATGGAAGAGGGGCATATTCGAAAACGGGCAGTAGCACCATGGACGGGGGCGGTTCTTAAACCAAAGTAAAATTTGTCTTCGCGAGGCCTTGTAGGAGCCAGTTCTTTTGCCATCTCAGGGTGAGGTCATTCTTCTGGAAATCCACAAACTTTTATCATCGCGTGGTCTCATTGAGGCAATGGCGATCTTAACTTTGGAAATGTACTAGACTCACCCAATAGATTATCCTATCAGCCCGCTAATATCTGACCAAACATCAGACCTTGCGTTTATCCTTCCGCATCACACGCAGGATGGCGATCTTTGTCGGGTGGTTAAATGGTGCTGGATCAACCGGTGGTGGGGACACAATCGTATCGGGGTAACCCGTGATATCATCCGGGACCGGGATGGTCGCTTCAAAGGACAAATAAGCACTCTGGCAAAGTGCCATTAATTCCGCCATGAAATCTTCACCTGGTAAAAAAAGTGCGTTATTAATCACGACCAGCCATCCTTCGTGGGCTACCAGC
>SKPR01000175.1 GCA_007119455.1 Candidatus Brevefilum sp.
CCTGTGAAATTGACCCGGCGCTCGATTCCATTTCGGGCCTATAGACGGTCTGGATGGAATCCACCACCAGCATCCGGGGATTGACCGTCTGCACATGGTTCAGGATGGCATCCAAATTGGTTTCAGTTACCAGAAATAGATCTTCAGGTAGTTCAATCGCCCCATTGCCTGACCCTCGCAGCAGGCGGATCGCGCGCATTTTGATCTGCCGGGCCGATTCTTCGCCAGATACATAAAGCACCCGGTTACCGGCAGCCAGTTGCAGGGCGACCTGCAGCATCAGAGTCGACTTGCCAATCCCCGGGTCACCGCCGATCAGGACAATCGAACCCGGAACGACCCCATTTCCCAAAACTCGTGAAAATTCCTCAATCGGCACTGCAATGCGATCTTCCTGTTCACCTTCGATTTCACTGAGACGTTGGGGGTCAGAAAAACCGCCCAGGCCATGTGCATTTACACGGCGCAGGGCGGTGTTATTGTCTTGAATGATTTCCTCGACCAAGCTATCCCATGCATTGCATTGGGGACAGCGACCCAGGGCTTTCGGAGCAGTCCGGCCGCATTCCTGGCAGACGTAACGCGTCCTGGTCTTGGTCATCCTTTACATTCCAACAGCGGCCAAATCAGGTTCTTCCGTCTGATCGCTCTGATGATCACGCTTCATAACGATCTTTTGGACTTCTGTACCGTCTTCTTGCGTGGTTTCTACGTCCACGAGGATGTTCTGGCCATCTTCAAACTCTTTAGCCAATAAGGCATCCGACAGACGATCTTCAATTTTACGCTGAATGACCCTGCGGAGCGGTCGTGCACCCATTTCCGGATTATAACCTTCATCCGCCAGCAACATCAGGGCTTCTTCCGACGCACGGATGTGAATCTCGTTATCCACCAGACGTTGATTGACCTTTTCAATTTCGAGTTTAACGATCTTCTGAATATCCTCTTTCGTCAGGGAGCGGAAGACAATCACGCCATCTAACCGATTGATAAATTCAGGGCGGAAACTCCGTTTGAGCGCGTCCATCAATTTTTTGCGCATTTCTTTATAGGCGCTTGCTTCTTCTTCAGCCTCGTCCACGGTCAGCGAAAAGCCAAAGGTGGATTGGCGCTGGATCATATCCGCACCGACATTGGTGGTCATGATGATGATTGCATTGCGGAAATCAACTTTATGGCCTCGGGCATCTGTCAGGTGGCCTTCTTCCATAATCTGCAGGAGCATATTGTGCGCTTCAGGATGGGCCTTTTCGATTTCATCAAAGACAATAATCGAGTAAGGTCGCCGGCGGATGGCTTCGGTCAGCTGACCGGCATCTTCATAACCGACATATCCTGGAGGTGCACCGACCAACCTGCTGACGCTGTGACGTTCCATGAACTCCGACATATCCAGTTGGATCAGGGCATCCTCGCTGCCGAACATGAATCCGGCCAGGGCTTTGGTCAACTCTGTCTTCCCAACACCTGTCGGCCCCAGGAAGATGAAGGAACCAACCGGGCGGGCAGGATCTTTGAGTCCGGCCCGGGCACGGCGGATGGCCTTCGAGATGGTTTCAATGGCTTCATTCTGTCCGATGATGTGTTCAGCGAGTTTGTTTTCCATATCCAGCAAGCGTGCTGATTCTTCGGTCTCAAGCTGCATGAGCGGGACACCCGTCCACATGGAAATCACTTCAGCGATATCTTCTGTGGTCACATGGGGGCTGGTCGCGCGATCCCAAACATTGCGGATATCTTCAAGTTTTTCTTCAAGTTCATCAATCTGGGTCTGGAAGTCTTCCACCATGTCGTAGGCTTCATCTTCCCGAGCCATTTCAAGCCGACTGCGAAGATCCCGCAGTTCGGTGATGATCTCCTTAGCGTTTACAGCTGCCGGGCTTTTATACATTCTTACCCGGGAGGCCGATTCATCAATCAGGTCAATGGCCTTGTCCGGCAGAAAACGGTCACTCACATACCGGTCGGTGAGCTTTGCCGCCGATTCGAGGGCGTCGTCTTCAATGGTCAACCGGTGATGGTCTTCATAGGCTGAACGGACTCCATAAAGGATTTCTATCGTTTCCTCAATCGTTGGCTCCGAAACAATAATGGGCTGGAACCGTCGTTCAAGGGCTGCATCACTCTCGATATTCTTGCGATATTCTTCGAGGGTGGTGGCGCCGATCACCTGCAACTCACCCCGTGACAGGGCGGGTTTAAGAATATTGGCAGCATCCACGGATGATCCGGCTGAACCGGCACCAACCAGCATGTGCACCTCATCAATAAACAGGATGGCATCGGATGATTTCAATTCATCGATGACTCTTTTCAGGCGCTCCTCAAATTGACCGCGATACATCGTCCCGGCCACAAGTGAACCAACATCGAGCTGTAGCAGGCGCCTGTCGAGCAGGGGTGCTGGCACATCACCTTCGATGATCCGTTGGGCCAGGCCTTCCACAATGGCGGTTTTACCCACACCGGGTTCACCGATCAGGGCGGGGTTATTCTTGGTGCGGCGAGCAAGGATCTGGATCACACGCTCAATCTCTGTCTGGCGCCCGATGACGGGGTCCAGTTTGTTATCCTCAGCCAATGATGTCAGGTCTGTTGCCAGTTGATCAACCAGCGGGGTTTTCTCCGGGTCTTTCTTTTCAGCCCGGCGGCGCCCACGGCTTGATTTACCGGTCAACGCTGGCCGGGATTCACTCTGCGATTCTCGCAGAACCCGGTCGGTCTGACGGCGGATCTGTTCGGTGGTCACACCTAACTTGCTGAGCATGTTCATCGCCTCGCAATTGCTCAGGCGGGTCAATCCAAATAATAAATGTTCTGTGCCAACGGATTTCTGGCCTTTCTTGCGGGCCTCCTCCATGGCATAGGGAATCACCTGTTGCATACCGGGTGAAAGTGTGATCGTTCCGGTATGGTCTCCATAACCAATCTCTTTTTCGACCATTGCCTTAACACGTTCTGCTTCCAGGCCCAGGTCACGCAATACACGGCTGGCAACGCTGCCTTCCAGTTCAATCAATCCAATCAAAAGATGCTCAGTACTGATCTGGGGCTTGCGTAAACGTTCTGCTTGTTTTTGAGCCAGGCTGAGTACTTGACGTGCTTTTGGCGTAAAATTATCTATTCCAGCCACGGCTTACCTCCTTGATAAATTCGGTTTTTTAAATACACCCCTGGATTGTCAAGCGATAGTGTCTAAATCGAGTCCAGGGGAAGTTGTAGACCCTAGCAACTTCAAATTTTAAATTGACGACAAAAGTTCTTCGTATAGACTTTCTTTTTAAGGTCTGATTTGATTCTACCAAAATTTATCCGAAAAGGAACATCTGTACAGGCATTATAATAGAATGTTAATATTTGTTCAATTTTATACCAGCTTTTTTCTGAAAAACACTTCACCCACACCCCCTTGATTAATGCCATTGATCGCGCCGCACTCTTCAAAACCCATATGGCGATGCCAGGCTTGCGGCGCTGGTTCATCCATTTGAGATGAGCTATACAGGACTTCGTGCCCTTTTCCTCGAAGAAAATCCTCACAAAAACCAAGTAGTTTCCGGCTATAACCTTTTTTCCGGTGCTGTTCTTCGATTTTGATCAAAGCAATATAAGGCACAAGTGACCACAAAAACTCCAACCAGAGCTGCCCTACCGGGGTTCCACCAACAACCAATAGAAACACTTCCTCATTCTTAATTTTTTCTACCACCCTTTCACCAGGTAAAGGTTGGACAACGGTCAGATACTTCAGGTCAGCATGGTCTGCCATCCTTATCACAACATATTCTTTCCGCATAGCCGACCTCCTCAGAACATAAATTGCCAGGGAAAGTCCGCCTCGGCTGCCAACCAGACCTCATCCGGGATAATCTCAGTGTTTTCATAACCAGCCTCCCGAGCTTTCTGACGAGCAAACAAGATATAATCCATGGCCGTGTTTTCACCGGTCAGTATACTTTCTAAAAAAGCCCGCGCCAGGGGCCGGTTGTCCTCCAGAAAACCCGATGATTTAAAGACCTGAATCACCGCACCAAGATCGTAAGGTACATGATGCAGCGTCGGTATCCACCTGTGATTGTCCCAGGTGAGGGTGGCATAACTGGCCCGGGTGTCCCCATCCAGGTTGTTGCTGACCGAACCCGGGTTCACCGCCAGCTTGCCATCCTGCCTGAGTATTTCCGGCAGATGCGTGTGGGCAAAAACTAAAATATTTTCATTCACCATCCTGAGCGCCCTGGTAAAAACGTCTGGTTCCTTATGTGGGAAGACCAGCTTATTCACATCCCAGGGTGCACCATGGATGATCCGCACTGGCTCGACATCAGGTGGATCAATGACCCGTTGTTCAGGAAGGTTTTCCAGAAAACGCAGATGTTTTGTGTCCAATTGTTCGTAGATCCAACGCCCCATATCAAATTGCCGGTGCGTCCACCAGGCCTCCGGCGCACGCCCACGGAACATTTTGAGCATATTTACCTCGCCATTACCCAAAATGAAACGGCAACCCAAATCCATTAAACGCGAAAATACAGCTACAGGTTGCGGACCACCTAAAAAGTCACCGGCTACAATGATCTCATCCAGGCTGCCGGGTTGCATATCAGCAACCACAGCCTCAAGTGCGGGCAAAATGCCATGAATATCCGCAAGGACGGCCAGTCGATATCTCCCCTCTATCATAAATCGCAATCCATCAGCCAGTTCAGTCTCATAAAACAGTTCCCAGTGAACAATCGGTCATAGACGAACGTTAACACCCGTTTTGGGGTTTATTCAATGACGATATTTCCGGTGCTGATGTTTTCTACGATCACAAAAATATGAAATTGCGATTCGTCGAAACCGGCAGTCTGGTAAATCCCCTCATCCCGGCCTTCTCGCCCGCTGACCCTTTGTACCCAATCTGGCCTGATCAGATCCCCTGTGCCTCCCCGCTGTACTTCAACCTGAAGAGCCACATTCTCTGGCACCGAAAGGATCATCCTGCCGGTTGAGCCATCGAGGCGCAGGGTTAGGTTGCTTTGCTCTGGCAAAACAATCTCCAATGCGCCTGTACTGCCGTCAAACCTGGCCTCATAGCCGGTTTCCGAACCTGGCAGGACCACACGGCTGGCACCTGTCCCCCCATCAAATTCAAACTGATCCAGCCGTATTCCGGACAGATCAAGCTCAGACCGGCCAACACTGGCATCCACAAACAGGTTAAAGGGTACATTTGGGCTGAGGCCGATCCGCCAACCTGCCAGAACTTCGTCATCCACATCAGGAATAAACCAGGAAAACCACCCCCGAAAACCCGTTCTTTCCAGGCTGATTTGCTTGGCTTCGCCGCCTGAAACTGTGAAATCTACATCGCCATAATGGCGGATCTCAGCTTCGATCAGATTGTTCGAATTTTCTAATGGAAAAAGCCATACTTCTTCCACAGAGAGATCCAGGACAAATGTGGCCGAGGTCGTGTTGCCCAGCGGTACTTCAAAGGTCTCGGTTCGGATCTCGGGCCTGTCGTTGATATTCAGTTCGTCACCGCGCAGTAACACGAGCACCACACCTGCAACCAGCGCCAGGGCCAGCAGAACACCCACTAAGGGTAACCTTCTGGAGAAAAGCACATCCAGTCCGGCCATGATGATCAACACCGGCCAGAGCCGTAACAAAATCCATAAATTTTCAGACGGGATGACACCGAGATTCACCAGCAACCAGATAGCACCTGCGCCGATTAACATGATCGGCCAGAAAAATGACTGGTGAGGTCGATACTGGCGATTATAATTTGACATTTATTACGTCCTTCCACAAAAATCTTGCGATTATTGTTTATAGATAATCTTCTAACCTGTATAATATAATTATAGCAAGATCGAACAAGAAGCGTGCTTAATGAATTTATCCGGACTTTCATAATCATAAACGATGTTTAATACAAACCAAGACGAATTCCCCCTGATAATTGCCCAATCTGGTCCGCTGGAAGGCCAACGCTGGAAGATCAAATCCGAGCTGATTTTGGGCCGCGACCCCGATTGTGAGATCGTCATTCCTCTCCGTCAGGTGTCAAGACGCCATACGCGCATTGCCCCGGGTGAAGCAGGCACGACTATAGAAGATCTGGGTAGTAAGAATGGTACTTATCTGAATGGCAGGCGGTTGCAGGACACCGCTATCCTCGAAGAGGGGGACGAAATCCAGATATCCCTTGCTCAGGATTTTATCTACTTAAGCTCGGATGCTACCATGCCCCTGGATGAGCTTCCCCTCGAATTTCATCGGCATCGCCTGCGTATGGATCCTGGCGCTCGCCGAGTTTGGATACTGAATCAGGAGATTGATCCTCCCTTATCGGCATCTCAGTTTAATTTGCTGCTGCTACTTTATGAACAATCCGGGGAAGTGGTACCCAGGCTTGAAATCATCGAATCCGTGTGGGGAAATTCTGCAGGGGGTGTATCCGAGCAGGCCCTTGACGCGCTCGTCCGACGCCTGCGCGATCGCCTGGCCGAAATTGACCCGCACTGGGAATATATCGTGACCGTTCGTGGCCACGGATTGCGCCTTGACAACCCCCCGATGACACAGTCGTGATGAAAATTATGACTCGGTTTCCAAATTCCTTTTCATTGAAAAACGTAAGGCCTGACGATAAACCTTCTGGAGCTTCTCCGCTGTAGCCTCACGCCCCTCCTGCTGTTGGGTTTGTGAAAGCAGGTTCATCAAGAATTGCATGAATTCATCGGTGAGCTCATCCTGATTTTCTTCAAGAATCGTATTGATGGCAGCTTCATCTTCCGCCTGGATTAACGCTTCAATTAAATCAATATTTGCGCCAGGGGCACTCACTTTCTGGATCGTCGAGGCAACTTTCTGTAGCTTATTCAACTGAGATTCATCCTCGGCTTTGCGAGCTTTTTGGATGCGAGACCGCAATACTTCCAGGAAGATCTCGTTAATGCCAGGCAATGCCTGCATCGTCGCTTCTTCGATATCCTCCCTCTCAAGGAGCTTATCCAAAAGCTGGTTGGCCAGGGTTTCCTGTTCTTTGATGGCTTCATCGATTTCGTGAGTCATTTCCAGCAGTTTTTCTCTCAATTCGGTGAGTTTTGCCTGCTCCTCACCGGATGCTCGCTGAATCCTTTCGGACATCATCTGGAAAAAGCCATAATCCAGTCCACCGCGTGCCAGGCTGACCAGGGTGGCCAGTTGGACTTCATTATCTGCCGCATTGATGATCAGGTCGAGCAGGCTTTGGCGTGTCAGACCTTTTTTGCTGGCTTCCTCAAGGGCTTGCATGGCGGCTTGTTGGTCCTGGGCCTGCTGGAGAATTTCCTGGCCAAATTCCGTGTTTTCCAGTATCGCCTGTTGGAGCCCGGACAGAACTTCAGCGCTCTCTTCTTCACCAGAGGCTGCTGCACTCTGGATCAAGCGCTGCAATATCATCAATAACTGTTCATCCACCAGTTCCGATTCCTGTTTAATCACCTCAGCCCGGGCGTCAGGTGTTGTAGAAGCCAACCGTTGCAGCAGGTTCAGACGGTCTTGCTGTGCTTTGAGCATGTCAGGGGTGATCCCATCTTCTTCCAAAATACGCTCAACCAGGCGCTGACGCGTCAACATGGTTTCTGGCTTAAATAAGTACGCCCTGCGTTGCTCCTGGGGCAGATTATCCATAACCCGTTTAATCATTGGGCCAATCATCTGTTCTTGCTGGTTTACCGGTACATTCAATTCAGGTGGGAAGAATGTCAGCAAAAGCTGTTTCTCTGGATCGTGGTAAACAATGGGTGTGGGTGCCTGGCCCCGGTATCCACAGGTGGGACACTGGATCAGGTTGTATGCCCCGGATAATAAAATTTGTTTCGCTTGAGGTTCTTCGGCAACATCAAATAAACGTGTGATATCTGCTGCCACCGGTTGATTGCACTGGGGGCATGAAATGGTCGTCTTAGCCATAATCTCACTTTCTTTTCAATAAATGTAACTGCTCAGCATGCCCGGGAATATGCCCTTCAGGAACAGAACCATCTGAGCGGTTACCATTAAATTACAATACCAAAAATGCATTATACCATCACAGGTCAGGCACGCCTTAAAAAGCATTTCTCAGGTATCACAGTACTTGGTGTTTCTAAGAACCTTATAAACACAATCAACAAACAACCAACGAAAACTATCATCCTTACATGGTATCATTAGAGTCCAAATCCATTAAATGGCCTTGTTTTGATACCCGTGAAAAAGTTTAAACTCTTTTTGATCGTGCTGATCCTCTTCCAAATGGCTGGTTCTCTTTTGTTACCCAGACAGGTTGTGGCACAAACACGCATGGAGAGGGATTCCCTGTTTTTACAACCGGACTCAAGAAAATTTTTTAACCAACCGAATGGAGAAAATCGTTTCCAACTTCCCAGAAATATCTTCACCCAGACAAGTCCGGGTTTGGATGTCGAGGCTGCCGATCCGGTTGATGAAACGACACCAGGCCGATCGCCTTCACCTTTGAGTGTGATCATGTGGTTGGTCACAGTGGCTGTCGCAATCCTGATCCTGGTCGGGCTTTATTACTGGTGGTTCCAGGTTGACCTGAGGGATAAACGTGAACGATTCGTCCAGGGTGCGGGCATCATGAACCCCGAAAA
>SKPR01000247.1 GCA_007119455.1 Candidatus Brevefilum sp.
AGTGAACTTTATCGCGAATATCTTATTCTGGCGATACCAATCAGGCATGTATGCCAACCCGATTGTTTGGGCCTGTGTGTCGTTTGTGGTGTAAATCTAAATAACACAAATTGTGAACATCATCCGAGGTCGGATGAGCCACTGGACAATGTAATTGACGAAGAGAAAGTATAATGGGTTGGTGTCTGGGGGTCAAATCATGGATAAGCGCATATCGGGCTGTTTGGAGGTAGAACGTGGTTAGTGAGCGTCAGCGCAGGCTCTTAGAAACGGCAATGGAAACGTTGATGGAGCGTGCTGATTCAAATGGCTTTATAACCATTGAAGATCTGATAGAAATCTTCCCGGATGCAGAAGATGAAACAGAACAATTAAGTGGTGTGATCTCAAGTTTACGTAAATTGGGTGTCGACATTGTTGACAAGGATTCAACCGATCAGGATTTTCCTCAAGACACCAAGGCAGATCAACCCCCGAAGAAAACAGGCCTGGATCTCGTTTCGTCTGATGATACCGTTGGTTTATATCTCAAGGAAATGTCAATCGTGCCTTTGCTCTCTGTTGAGGAGGAGCAATCCCTTGCCAAGCAGATTGAAAGCGGACGGACGGCGAAAATCGAACTGGCTGATTTAAATAAAAACAATTCAACTGAGAGAGTTTCAGAGTTGCTTATTTTAGTGAGTGAGGGAGAAAAAGCCTGGGAGCATCTGATCAAAGCCAATACCCGGTTGGTTGTCAGCGTGGCGAAAAAGTATATCGGACGGGGTGTACCATTTCTGGATTTGATCCAGGAGGGAAATCTTGGGTTGATGAAAGCCGTAGAAAAGTTTGATTACACCCGTGGGTTTCGATTTTCTACCTATGCAACCTGGTGGATCCGTCAGGCAATCACCCGATCTATTGCCGATCAGGGACGCACGATTCGGATCCCAGTGCACATGATTGATCGCATTCGAGAGCTCTATAAAGTCAGCCACAGCCTTGAACAAAAATTAGGCCGTAAACCACTGGCCAACGAAATTGCCGAAGAAATGGAAGAAAATATCCGCAAAGTCCAATGGATGATGCGCATCTCCTGGTTGCCACTATCATTGGAAACGCCGGTGGGTGACGAAGAGGATTCAGAGCTGGGTATGTTTTTAGAAGATGACATGACTCCAACACCCAATGAGGTTACCTATAAATCAATGTTGCGTGACCAGATTGACGAAGTCTTGAATACGCTTTCACCCAGGGAGGCGCGTATTCTCCGTTTACGTTTTGGATTGGATACCGGGAGAGCATATACACTGGAAGAGGTGGGTCTGAAATTTGGGTTGACCCGTGAACGAATCCGTCAGATTGAGGGCAAAGCACTGCGCCAATTGCGCCATCCGCATAAAGCACGTCAGTTGAAAGATTATTTATAATGCTGTATAATTTACCCATGATGAGAAAGAAGTGCGTCATGATGGGCATGTCAAGCTCTCCGGGTTGTGCTTGTTCAGAAGCATGACATGATGTGACGCGTCACTCCCGGAGAAACCGCTGGCTGAAGCCAGCTTTTTTGTTATTATGACCGAAATATTATTTAAAAGAGGTGGACGATGACTGAACCCGTATTAGTTGCTGTGGCCTGGCCCTATGCCAGTGCAAAAATCCATGTTGGGAACATTACCGGTGCATACCTGCCCGCTGATATCCTGGCGCGCTATCACCGCCTGCGGGGAAGAGATGTATTGATGGTGTCTGGTTCTGACTCCCATGGTACGCCCGTCACCGTTAGGGCAGACCAGGAAGGTCTTACGCCTGAAGAAGTTTATAAGCGCTTTCATGCAGAATTTATTCAGTTGTTCCAGAAGCTGGGATTGACTTACGACATCTTTACCAGCACCCACACCCGCAACCATTTTGATGTCGCAAGCAAGTTATTTCTCTCATTAAAGGAGAATGGATATCTTTTTACTGAGGCATCCATGCAGTGGTATTCCACCGAGCAGGGACGGTTTTTGCCTGACCGGTATGTGGAAGGAACCTGTTATTTTTGTGGGAACACCAACGCTCGGAGTGACCAGTGTGATAATTGCGGACATCTCTTAGAGGCGGACAAGCTGATTGATCCACGCTCAAAGATCGATGGCTCAACGCCTGAGTTGCGGGAAACGACTCATTTTTATCTGGATTTGGAACAATTACAGGATGAGGTGGCGGAGTTTTTGCGAGACCGCCAGGATTACTGGCGACCGAATGTCATGCGGCAATCATTGGGGCAGATTGAGACGGAAGGTCTGCGGGGTCGTCCCATCACCCGCGATCTCTCGTGGGGAATTCCAGTACCCGTTGAGGGCTGGGATGAAAAATGCATGTATGTCTGGTTTGAAGCGGTGATTGGATATTTATCCAGCGTTGTCGAATGGGGTTTACTCCATGATAAGCCCGATGCCTGGCGTCATTGGTGGACCAATCAGGAATCGCGAACGCTCTATTGTATTGGTAAGGATAATATTCCTTTTCATGCGATTATCTGGCCGGCTGAATTGATCGGTGTTGGCCAATCCTTTGACGAGAAGATGGGAGCTGAAGACCCGCAAAGTTTGGTCTTGCCTTATGATGTACCCGCAAACGAGTTTATGAATCTAGAGGGACAAAAATTATCTGGCAGTAAAAACTGGGCAGTCTGGGGGTTGGATTTTCTGGAGCGTTATGATCCGGATCCCATGCGCTATTATCTGACTGTTAATATGCCTGAAACAAGGGATACTGATTGGGATTGGGAGGAATTCTATCAGCGTAATAATAACGAACTGGTTGCGACCTGGGGTAACCTGGCCAACCGTGTACTTTCCTTTGCTTATAAAAATTGGGAGGGTAACATCCCTGATCCGGGTGAGCTGCGTGGATCCGATAAAGCCCTTTTAGAAACGATAAGAAAAGGTTTCAAGACCGTAGAAGCAAATCTGGAAGCAGTGAAATTACGGGCAGCCATGTTGGAAGCCATGCGTTTGGCAGCAGAGGTGAATAAATATCTTGATACGGCTGCCCCCTGGTTCGAAATCAAATCAGATAGATCAGCCGCTGGTAAAACGATTTATACGGCATTACAGGCTATCGATGGCTTGAAGATCATCTTCTCACCATTCTTACCCCATTCCAGTGAAAAGCTACATTCTTACCTGGGTTATGAAAAAACGATATATGGGAGTCTGGTTACTGAAGAGGTTGAAGATGACCTCAGCACCCATACCGTTATGCTTTACGACCCCGGCGATTCGTTGACGGCTGGTAGTGAGGACCTCTGGAAGCTGAGCGATCTCCCACCTGGTAAATCATTTAAACAACCTTCGCCCCTGTTCCAAAAGCTGGATGAGAGTATCGTGGAAGAGGAGCGGGGCAGATTAGGGTAAAATCTTTCGCGGTTTTCATGAGAGTCTTTCTTTTGCTAATGAGTTCTGGATCATTGCGTCTGAGAAGCTGAGATTAATTTGAGAAAATCTCAAATGTACATTAATAACCACTTCTTGATCAACGACATGGAAAAAGCGTTGGTGAGAGAATGGAGCCATCATCTCCTAGTCGTTGATCATTTTACTTGTTATGCTGGCAAGAAACACGCGATCCAGGCTGCCAGGTTTCGGTTCAGGTCTGCCATAATGGTTTTGCATTGTGCTGTAAATAAGACATAATTGCCATATGCTTCACCCGCAGTGGCATCCACCAGATCTGATACACCTCTTAAAATCAGACAGGGAATATCATTTCTCTGGGCCACCCAGGCAATGGCACCGGATTCCCAATCTGCGACGAAGGCATTGTATTTTGCAATCAATTCAGCGATATCACTGATGATGATATCACGGTCTGCAGAGATCAATGTGCCCGTGATTACGGGTTGGGGTGGGGGATCAGGTAACCAGCCAAGATCAAAGTTTACAGTGTAGTCCAGGATGGCCTGTTCAGGATCAGACATCTGCTCATAAATGTCGTAGATGATTGTTTTTTCTGCCAGGACAATTTCGCCCCTCTTAATTCTTCCTTTAATTCCGCCGCATGTCCCTAAGTTGATCAAGCGCTCAGGTTGCCAGCGGTCGATGGCATATTGGGTTGATGCGGCAGCTGCAACTTTGCCCCAGCCACCATGAAGAAATCGGACAGAAGCATCTTTGATTGACAATTTAAACGTCTCGCCAAAAGGTGTCAGCTTGAGCTTCACCTGGGGATAATGGGCTTTTAATGCTCGCCATTCTGCCGCGGCGAATATAAGGATGCAGATTGCTGCCTTTTCCTCCATTGAGCTATGGTTTTCGTCCCAATGAAGCCATATAGATCACGAACATCTCAGGTGGGTCAAGGCGTAATAATTGGTCAGCCGCATCATCGTTATAAGCCCCGATCGCACAAACGCCGCAATCAATGGATTCCGCAGCCAGATGCAGGTTCTGGCAGACATGCCCTGCATCAAGATAGAGGTAGCGGTAGCTCCGCTCTGCATACCGCCATGCTGTCCGGTAGGGAACCGCCACCCAGATGAAAGTAACGGCACTGGTGGCTACCTGGCGCTGTCCCAGGCAGGCTTCTGTCAATTCTTGATTGAACGTTGAATCAATTCTGACCGGGACAAGCTGGTGCTCAGAGGCAAAGTAATGATAAAGCCCGGATTCCAGGCCTTCCACGCGGTTAATAGAAAGATAAGTCTCAAAGGGGTGACGGCAGCCAGCAGATGGTACCGTGCGTAAAGTTACATTACGTTTTTCATTGATATTTTTGACCCCCTGGGTCAACCATAACAGGTAAGAGAGCTCATCCATTGAAAGGGTATCTTCTTTATAGTGCCGATGCGTTCGCCGCTCCTCGATCGCCTGTCTCAGGTCAAAACCAGCGAAATCGATATTTGCTGGCTCAGGTAGTTTGATCAACTTTATGCTTTCTTTCACTGGAAGTTCGATAGGTGGCTGCGGTTTATCTTTCTTTTGATCAGGTTCACTGAGATTGGGGTACTTGGTCGCCTCCACAAAGGTTTGGTACATCTCTTTCATCCGTTTTGATCTCCTTAATCGTTTCTTTTATTATTTTTTGATCGTTTTCCAGTATTTTCGTTTCAATCCCTCACCTGGTTCGATGAAGGTGTCGCACGCAAAGCCATTATTGATTAAGAAATGGTGGGCTTTATCCTCATCATTCGCATTGGTGCCAGGGTGCAGGATGAGCATTCCCCCTGGTTTGACAACCCTTCGCATTTCCTGGTACTCTTTTTCAATAAATTCTCCGAAGACATGACCGGCCATGACGATGTCGGCAAAGCCATTTTCCAGCGGGATCTGAGTTATTGTGCCATCAATCGGGTAGACATTGTCAAAACCCAATTCAGACCGCTTCTGCCAGATGAAGCGCCTTAAGTTGGCAACCGGTTCAATGGCATATACCGTTCTGGCTTGGGGTGCGACAGTGAAGGCAAGTCGTCCAGTCCCCGATCCGATATCCAATACAATTTTATCATTGAAGTCGGTCATATCTGATAATGAAGCATCATCCCATTTCAGAAAATCAAGCCGGTCGTAAAGCCCCGGGTCCAAAATGTAAATCAACCAATCCTCCATGTTTTCCAACACTGATAACTCGGCTTGACGCAATTCTTTGGGCGACGGACTGGGATTCGCCAGTGCAAGACATTGATCCACGAATTGTTTGATCGGTGGGTGAATTTGCTCAAGGTACCATGCTACACAGGTATGGGTATTCAGTGCTGTACCGAGTGCCTCTGATGGTTCCCATTCAGCAATATATTGGGCATGTAACGGTTCTAATAATAGCAGGGCTTTGAAGTCGATGTTGGATACATCTAACCAGTCAAGACCGGGCATGTTTGGGTCTTTCTAAAACCGGATTGCCATAGCAACCATGCTGATGATCATGATGAGGGCAATGATCGCCATCAGGACCTGGTAAATCCGAATTTTGGTTTGTTTCTTCTTGTCTTTTTTGCTCATAAATTATCCTTACTCGAGTTGAACTTTAATCGATTGGGCCATTTCAAGCGTAATACCTTTTATTTCGGCGATTTTTTCCGGTTGTGCCTTTTTTATACCATCAATTGAGCCGAATGTCTGCAATAAAGCCTTACGACGAGCCGGACCGATGCCTGGGATCACGTCCAGGCGTGATGCCAGGCCCTGTTTACTGCGCCGCTTCCGGTGGGCGGTGATGGCGAAGCGATGTGCTTCATCGCGAATACGCTGAACAAGGTAAAGTCCTTGAGAATGCCGCTCAAGGTAAATGGATTCGCGCTGACCGGTCACAAATAACTCCTCTTCACCTTTAGCCAGGCCGGCCACCGGCACCCGTCCTGACAGGTTGTAAGCCTCCAGAACTTTGACCGCACGGCTGAGCTGTCCCTTGCCACCATCAACCAGGAGCAGGTCAGGAAGAACAGAGAAGGCTAAATCGGGTTTTTTACCGACCTTCTCACCCTCATCATGGTAGGCTTTCCAGCGTCTGAATCTGCGGTAAAGCACCTCTTCCATGCTGGCGAAATCGTCCTGACCAAGAACCGACTTGATGTTAAAGCGGCGATAGAGTTTCTTGTTCGGCGTGCCCTGTTCAAAGACGACCATGCTTCCCACACTGGCCACACCCTGGGTGGTGGAGATATCGTAACATTCGATCCGGTTGGGGGGTTCGGGTAAATCCAGGGCTTCTTGCAGTTCACTCAACGCACCTGTCTGCCGGTTTTTATCGGAATCCCAGCGTGTTTTGAGTGACTGAAGGGTTTCAACCGCGTTTTCAGCGGCCATATCAACCAATTCTTTATTCAGGTCTTGATGGGGGACGGTGATTTCGACTTTATCGCCCGTCTTCCGAGAGTTAAGCCATTGGTTGATGATCTTGGTTTCAGCCAGCTCATTGGGTAATAAAACTTTTTGTGGCACAAAGGCAGCCTGGGCATAAAATTGTTTGACGAATTCACTCAACACTTCTTCGTCGTTCTCTTCTTCGGTGCCTTCCAGCACGAAATATTCCCGACCGATCAATTTTCCGCTGCGGATGAAAAACACCTGGACACAGGCCTCACCGTCGGCGCGCGCCATAGCGATCACATCAGAATCCGTCTGATCGCTGCTGACCACCTTTTGGCGTTCGACGACCTTATCAATCGCCAGGAGTTGATCCCGAATGGTGGCCGCTTTTTCATATTGCAGGTCTTCAGCTGCTTTTTCCATTTCATGATTCAAACGTTTCACGACCGGTTCAGTACGACCTTCGAGAAACTGACAGAGGTCATCGAGAATCTGACGGTAATCAGCCTGGTTGATAGCCCCAATGCAGGGAGCTGTGCACAGCTTGATGTCAAAATACAGACAGGCCCGGCTGTCTTCCCCGGTGATATCCCGGTTGCAGGTCAGGTAGGGAAAGATCTTGCGAAGGAGATCAAGTGTCTGATGCACGGCCCACACACTGGTGTAAGGGCCAAAATAACGCGCCCCGTCGGACTTCATTTGGCGGGTGACGGTCACCTTTGGGAATGGGTCCTGCCAATGGACTTTGATGTACGGGTAGCGTTTATCATCCTTTAGGCGGACGTTATAGCGTGGCTTATGCCGTTTGATCAGGTTCATCTCGAGGATCAGAGCTTCCAGTTCGGAGCCCACCACGATCCACTCAATATCGGCGATATCCCGCACCAGCTTATGGGTTTTGGGGTCTTCCAGGGCTGTGGAATGGAAGTAGGACCGCACCCGGTTGCGCAAATTGATCGCTTTGCCAACATAGAGAATGCGGTCTTTGTCGTCCTTCATCAAATAGCAGCCCGGTTTATCAGGCAGGGTGTCCAGGATGCCCTGGATGTGATCGTTCCACTCCATAATAGGTAAGAGACAGACTAGTAACTCATTTAATGCAGATGATTCTTCAATAGCTTACCCCTATATATGGGGGATATTAGTATAGCAACCCTTCTATCTAGGGGTCAAAAGATGTGTCATTTTATTTTGTTATGTGCACATTTTAGTAAATATTGTATGATTTTTAAGTTCATTACATTATCACTTATACTCACATTTGAACAAAATATTACCCGATCTCCTCGATGAGGAGAAGATCAGTATGAATTATAAGACATATCGCAACGAAGATAAATAATGAACCTTAATCCAGATTGTATAAGTCAAAATAGTCATACCACCAATTGATCCAGTTATTAAAAAAAATGAGAAAACCAATAAAAAATTGTTGATTACCAGAAATTCAAAATAGAAACTGATTGTTGTAATTGTTGATTTCTTTAACTTATTGTTCAAGCAAAACATCGACCCGTCTGCCAGAATAATCTAAGCTTGAAGATACAATCCTGTTCCATTATTGTTTGTCTAAATCGATCCAGGGCTATCTTTGTTTAGCATTGGTCCATCTCCTGAAAATAGATCCGGTTACCAATAATGTTGTGGTGCAAAAAACCTGGTTTCTGAACCCAGGTGAGGATTCGGCGCACGGCTGCCCCAATGCGCCCGGCGGCGATGTTGGCTGTGTAGATTGTGGCCTTGGATGTGCAGGGTAAATCGGGCATAT
>SKPR01000117.1 GCA_007119455.1 Candidatus Brevefilum sp.
AGGATCAGGTCAGCGTTGCGGATGGTCGATAGCCGATGGGCGATGATAAAGCTAGTGCGTCCCTGCATCAGGCGGTCCATCGCCTTCTGAATGAGCACTTCGGTGCGTGTATCCACAGAGCTGGTGGCTTCATCCAGGATCAACATGGGTGGGTCTGCCAGGACGGCGCGGGCAATGGTCAGTAATTGTTTCTGCCCCGATGAGATATTGGATGCCTCCTCATTCAAGATCATATCATAGCCACCTGGAAGGGTTCGGATGAAGTGGTCTACATGAGCAGTTTTAGCTGCCTGGATGATCTCTTCTTCGCTGGCTTCTTCCCTTCCATAGCGAATATTGTCCGCCAGGGTGCCGTTATAGAGCCAGGTGTCCTGCAGAACCATGGCAAAATGTCTGCGTAGATCATGGCGAGCAAAATTCCGGATGTCTTGCCCGTCGATTAGAATGGTGCCTTCGTTGACGTCGTAAAATCGCATCAATAATTTCACCAGCGTGGTCTTTCCGGCGCCGGTGGGGCCAACGATGGCAATCTTCTGCCCCGGAGCAGCTTTGAAAGAGAAATTCTTGATAACGATCGTCTCAGGATCGTACCCAAAGCGGACATTGCGAAATTCGACCAGTCCCAATGCCTGATCCAGACTGACAGGGTCAGACACATCCGGGATTTCCTCCGGTTCATTGAGGAACTCAAAGACGCGTTCAGCCGCTGCTGCGGTTTGCTGGAGCACATTCGAGATGTTTGCAATCTGCAGGAGGGGCTGATGGAAGGAGCGTACATACTGGATGAACGCCTGGATGTCTCCGACTGCGAGCGCTCCCTGGATGGCCAGGTATCCACCCAGGATACTTATCGCCACGTAGCCGAAATTGCTGATCAGGCGCATAATGGGCATCATTAAATGTGAGAGAAATTGGGAAATCCAGGCAGAACTGAAAAGAGTCGAGTTGAGTTTGTTAAAGGTTTCGATTGATTGATCCTCATAATTAAATGCTTTTACAATGGTATGACCGCCAAACATCTCCTCAATATGGCCATTAACATGCCCCAGATATTCCTGTTGTTGCTTGAAGTATTTTTGCGAAACGCCCACAATCAGTTTGATAACGATCATGGATAATGGAACGGTCAGAAATGCAATCAATGTCATCGGCAGACTGATCGTCAGCATCATGATCAGGATGCCGATCACGCTGGTAGTTGATGTGATGATCTGCGATAGACTCTGGTTGAGGGTTTGATTGACGGTGTCAACGTCGTTGGTGACCCGTGATAGCACTTCACCCTGGCTGACGCTGTCGAAGTATTGCATGGGCAGCCGGTTGATCTTGGTTGAGATATCCTGTCTGAAGCGGTAGGTGATGTCCATTGAAACACCGGTCATGATGTATCCCTGGAGAAAATTCAGAAATGAGGAGATCACATAAAGACTCAGAACCCGGGTCAGAATGACACCAACCGCTTGAAAATCAATCCCAGTACCTGTCCCCGATATTTGATCCACTACGCCTTCGAAGAGGATGGTCGTGGCCTGACCCAGGATCCGGGGACCCAGGATGGCAAAGATTGTTGATGCTGCAGCAATAATTAAAACGATCAGGATCAGCAGATTGTATTTGCCCAGGTACCCGATAAGTTGTTTGATGGTTCCTTTAAAATCACGGGCTTTTTCACCCTTGAGCATGGCCATTGGACCCCGTCGTTTGAATCCAGCCGAAGGTTTGCTCTCAGGTTTTCTTCCGTTATCTTTTTGATGATTATTATGATTACTCATGCCAGTTCCTCCTTGCTGAGCTGTGATGTGGCAATTTCCTGGTAGGTCTGGCAGGTTTCCATCAGTGTATGATGGGTACCCTTGCCCACGACCTCTCCGTTATCAAGGACGATGATCTGGTCAGCTGATTTGACAGTGGCAACCCGTTGGGTTACCAGAAGGACGGTGCTTTCTCCAGTTTTTTCCTTAAGCGCTTTGCGTAAAGCCGCATCTGTTTTAAAGTCCAATGCAGAGAAACTATCATCAAAGATAAAGATCGGGGGACGTTTAACCAGTGCTCTGGCGATGCTCAGCCGCTGTTTTTGGCCACCGGATACATTTGTTCCACCCTGAGAGATTGTGGATTGCAAGCCTTCCGGGTTTTCAAACACAAAATCAGTTGCCTGTGCAACCTCAAGAGATTCTTGTAATGTTTCTTCAGTGGCCTGTTGATCTGCGAACCGCAAGTTAGATTCTACGGTTCCGGTGAAAAGCACACCAGTCTGTGGTGTGTAGCCAATAATTTCTCGCAGGTCATGTTGCCTGACATCCCGCACATCAATGCCATCCACAAGAACATTGCCCTGGCTGACATCGTAAAAGCGCGGGATCAGGTTGACCATTGTCGATTTTCCGCAACCGGTTGATCCGATAATGGCGGTCACTTCGCCTGGCAGCGCGGTAAATGATACATCCTTTAGAACATAATTCTCAGCATCAGGATAACGGAAAAAGACATCTTTAAATTCGATCTTTCCTCTGTTGGGTTGCGGAAGAGGTTTGGGTTGAGGCGGATCTTTGATGATGTTTTTCGTTGTCAGAACTTCGGCGATACGATCACCGGAGACAAAGGCCCGTGGCAGGAAGATGAACAACATGGACAGCATCAAAAAGGCGAACATGATCTGCATGCTGTATTGGAGAAAGGCAATCATATCGCCGACCTGTAACGTTGACGCTGCAATCTGACCAGCGCCTACCCAAATAATGAGAACCGATAGACCATTCATAATCAGCATCATGATGGGCATTACGGCAGCCATTATACGATTGAGGAACAGCCCCACATCCACCAATTCGCGGTTGGCCTGGTCAAAACGATCCTCTTCAAAATCCTGCTTATTAAAGGCCCGGATAACCATCATGCCGCTCAAATTTTCCCGGGTCACCAGGTTGAGACGGTCAATCAATTGTTGAATCAGCTTAAATTTCGGCGTGACAATAAAGAAAACGACCACAATCAAGAGCAGTAAAAGGCCAACGGCCAGGGCGATAATCCACCACATGTTGGGGCTTTTATCCACAGCTCGAATGATGCCACCGATACCGAGAATCGGGGCAAAGAATGCCAGGCGGATGATCATAAATAACATCTGTTGGATCTGGGTTACATCATTCGTAGCCCGGGTGATTAATGAGGCAGTTGAAAATTGGTTATATTCCTGACTCGAAAATGATTCAACTTTTGAAAATACATCCTTCCGGACATCTCTGGCGACAGCGGCAGATGTCCGAGCTGCCAATAAACTCACGCTGACTGATGTAACGCCTGCCAGCACGGATAACAACAACATGATGCCACCCGTTTGGATGATGTAGCTTGTCTGGATTTGACCCAAATCTATCCCAAGTGCCTGGTATTCGGTCCGGATGGCCTCTGCTGCGACCTGGTCAATCAGGGTTTGGGGAAATTCTACAATCTGTTGGTTGACTCGCTCACGTATTTGAGTGAGCTGGGCTTGAGGCGCCATTTCCAGCATCGTGAGAAAATCCATGCCTGGTGGAATCTGAGCCGGGTCAATGGGTAATTCGCCCATGATCTCTATTGCCTGTTCCGGATTTTCGCTCATCATTATCAGGCCGTGCAGAATCACCAATCCTCTGGCCATGATGGGTTCAATGATTTCGAGTTGATCATCTGGCAAATCCCGCAGGATGTATACACGCTCTTCAGCCAATCCTGGAACTTCATCGACCAGATCAGTGATGTCATCAGTTTCTGGGTCAATCAGTTGGTAAGCATCAAAGATGAGGTTCTGTTCGTCAGGTTCTAGAAACAGTGCTAACCTTTCAAGCTGTGATTGGCGGATAGCCCGAGGCACGGCTGTTTCAATACCGCTTTGCTGAATGCCGATATTGACAATTCTCGAGAGATAATCCGGCAGGGCCAGGTCAGCATTGGCCATAATGAAGAGTAACAGAATGGCTGCGATCACGGATAAGAGGTAAGGTTTTATATATTTTGAAAGTTTAAGCATAATTTGGAGTTCCAGTTTATTTTTTTGTTTGATGCCGGTTTCCGTTTTCCGGTTTTCCTCAGGATTTCGGCCCAGCACAACAATCAATTATGAGTGAAGGTTCAAGGGGTAGGGGATGCTTTCTTTTTGCATCTTGGTTCATCCAACCCTGCTTGAGAGCGAGTTAGGCTGGAGAGAATCTCCAATCCCGGGAGCAGTTGTTCTTTTTCTTCGGGGGTTAGAGCGGCTGCCAGATCGGTTAGCCAGGCGTGCCTGGCCTGCATGCTTTTTTCAACAGTCTCGGTGCCCTTCTCAGTCAGTTGGATGAGCTTCACCCGCCGGTCGGTTGGGTCTGTCGAGCGAATGATATGGCCTGATTCCACCAGTGACTCGAGTAACTGGCTGACTGCAGGCATGGAAATCCCCAGGTGGTTCACCAGCCTGTGGATGGGGCCTGATCCCTGGTGATAGAGATGATATAGGGCGCTGACCTGTGACAGGGACAAAGCACTTTCACGGTTTTGCCGGATAAAGCCATGGATGGACCGGTGCATGGATGTTTCCATCCAATCACGTAACACAGTTAGAAATTGATCTTTATCAGACATAGTTTAGCTCACTTAATAGTTAAACGAGCTTAAATATATGACCCATTTTTAGAATTGTCAAGGGGGCAGTCTGGGTTTAAAGATGTAAATCTTTAATAGGTCTGGAATTTAATATCGAATCCGGAGTTGTCTCAAGGGAGCCATTCTGGTCGGGCTCCAGTTTCCAGAAGAAGTACACTGGTGTTTGTGGTCCTATCCCAGAGATAGAGTTGCGGATGCTGTCCGCCACCGCTGAGGGAGAAACGCTGGTACACCAACCGATTTCCCCAGGGATCCCATCGGTAAGCTGAGAAGGTCGCTGAAGGATCATCTGTGAGAGAATAGGCTTCGCGGCCATCCAGGCTGTTGAGCCAGATAGCCTTCGAAATGCCAGCACCAACCGGACGGAGGCTTACAGCCACCCATTCACCATCAGGAGACCAGCGTGGTTGGCTGAAATCGATGTCAGGGATAAATTCTCCAAAAGCCTGGTAGACATCTTTTTCGATAAAATCAACAATATATACCCCAACGTTCGGTTCTAATGCTGCCTGAACCTGGTCAATGAAGATCATTGCCTGACCATCTGGTGACCAATCACCCACACCAGCCATCGTGGTGGGGATGACAGATTCTTCGGATGTGTCCAGGTCAAGAATGCGAATGGCATGGAGGTTTAAATCATAAGTAGCCATCAGTCTGCCATCTGGCGAAAAAGAGGGCGTATGGCCATACGCATCACCAAAATCATATAGTGCCGCAGTTTCAGTAGTTTCAACATGGATAGTCCAGACCCGGGGTAAGTCGTACCGGTTTTCTCGGGGTTCATACACCTCGCGGCTGTAAGCAATCCATTCTCCGTTGGGTGACCAGTCAGGTTGGCTACAGCGATCCTGTTCACAATCCAGCAAAATGCGTACATCCTGGCCATCGCGATCGATTACCCACAGATCGGAACCGCCCAGCTCATTTTGTTGGGAAAATACGATCTGGCTTCCGATGGGGTCCGGAGTGTAATCAATCACCTGGCTATTGGTGTCTGTCAAAGGCTGGGTCTGACCCGTACCAAATTCGTATCGCCAGATATCACCGCCCAAATCATCCAGGACTAAAAACAGCAGGTCCGGCTCGCGTATCTGTACTGTAAAAGTAAATGGTTCTATCAGCTCCCGGTTATTTTCAGCACGTACACCTGAAGCAATGGAGACCTGATATTCAATGGCTGGATCAAGTGGTTCAATGGGGCTAAACCAGAGGGTGTTGTCCTCCCAGCTCAGATCTCCCGTGATCGGGGGCTCGATTGAAAAACCTGATAGCACTGACTCGCTATCCATGTCGTGGTCAAAAGTAATCCCTATGCTTTCGTTGATGCTGATGGGATTCCCTTCCGAAGGGTACACAGCCAATATTTGAACGCCTACTCGATCGCCCAGCAGGAATATCCCTGCGATGAGCACAATCAAAGCAAGGATGATAATCAGGACGAGGCGGTCAAAGGGTTTCATTAGACATTTACTGGTAGAGGTAAGGTTGTTCGGGCATTTCAATGGATTGGATAACCGTTGCCTGTATTAGCAAAGTCTCCTTAGTTTCCTGCGTGATCACCTGCATCTGCCCGGTGATTCGCACCCACCCATCAGTAGGGTTGGATTCTTGGTCGGGAGGTTGAACCGCGATGCCAACGGCTGTTGCATCTGCCACACAGCAGGAAATAACAAAGCGTGCAACCAGGAACTGGTCTTCGGGCAAATCTTCCCTGATCAGGACAAAGCCTTCCAGGCTGACTGGCTGATCATTCAATTCACGTTTATCCACGGCTGCATCAAAGGCCCACAACCATTCCATAATGGATCGGGTTCCGGGGTCTAAGGCCAGCACTTTTTCGGTCAAATAGGGATCCGAAGAAAAGGAAAGGGTGCGGTTTACCTGGCGTGATCCAGCCGCTTCGGCACCGAGAGGAGCAATGGGGATCATGACACCCAGCACAAGGGGAATCAGCATCATTAATAACCGCCAATTGCTGCCAGGTGGAGCTTGCGTGACAGCCAGGAAGCTATCTTCATCTGAGCGGATCGGTGGGCGCTGATTGAAGAGGGTATAGGCGATTGCCAGCAGAACCAGAGCAGCCGGCAGGACGAGCCACACATAACGTTGATGAATATAAACGATCAGCTGGCCTGCCCAATACCGGTTCAACAGGAAAAAGCCTAAACCGGCCAAAATCATGGCTTGAAAAGCACGGTAAGTTCGTAGTTTCATAAGACTAACCTCAAACTGATAGTCGGAAGTTGATAAAGAGTGTGGCCAATATGACGAGGAACAGTGGAATTAAAGCGAGATACAAAATCGTTTTTTTCTTGAACACCCTCGTAAACATCAAGATGGCTTTGATGTCAATCATCGGGCCATAGACGAGAAAAGCCAGAATTGACCCGGTTGAGAAATTGGCGACAAAGGAAAGGGCTAAAAAGGCGTCCACAGTCGAGCAAACCGACAATACCACAGCCAGGGCAATCATCAACAGGATTGAGAGCATCGGACCGCCCCCCAGGGCCAGAAGGGTGCTTTGTGGGATGAAGGTTTGTAGCGCAGCCGCAAGAAAGGCGCCGATGATAAAAAACAAACCGATATCAAAAAATTCCTCACCTGAGATTACGATAGCTTGAGACAATTTTTGCTTGAAACTTAATGCTTGATCAATTTCATGATTGCAATGCTGGCAGTCAAATAATAATTCTTGCGATAAGGCTTTCACCACCTCACCATCCTTTTGTAAGGTGAAGACCAGACCGGTGAGAATGGCGATGATCAGGGTGAGTCCAATGCGTCCATAAAATACCGGGCCAAAACCAAAAGCCGCCAGGGTGCTGGCGATCACAATCGGGTTCATCACCGGGGCTGCCAGCAGGAAGGATATCCCCATCGATGCAGGTAAACCCTTGTTATATAATCTTCTCACCAGAGGTACCACACCGTGTTCGCATACCGGGAAAGCCAGACCCAGGAAACTGCCAAAAATCACACCCAGGTAACGATTTTTTGGCAGATGCTTTAGAAAAAACTCTCGCCGGACAAACACCTCGAGGATGCCCGATGCCAGGATTCCCAGCAAAAGGTAGGGTAAGGCTTCGATAAAAATACCCAAGAAAATTGTTGACAAAGTTGTCAGGTATTGGGTTGTCTGGGATAAAATTTCCATCATTATGGGTCTAATATCTTCTTCGCTGGGCAGGTCAGCAGCGGTATCATGAAAAAAACCTGCTGTTTATTGGTCAGGGCTAATCTTACTGGATAATCGCCGTTCAGTAAATCGGCCAATTCATGTCCAATTTCAAGGGGTTCATTTTATCTGATTTAGGAAATAAGGTCTAGTCGTATCGAATGAGGTCAGGGCAATCGCAAAGTTGGAGAAAAATCTTAACCAATAACCCTTGGCTTCTCCATGCATCGAGATTCACTTCAAAAGATGCATTAAAAGCCTTCGCCTTGAGGAGAAGGTGGCGCGCAGCGCCGGATGAGGTGATAAATTTGAATAAAAAATATTGACAAGGATAAAACTAAGGACTTTGCGATTACTATGACCTTGTCAAGGGTTATTTTGCCTTTAATAACTGCGGATGTCTTTCCTTCTTGCCCCTTAGACTTATTCAGCCCTTGTTCGACTACTCTCATGTTAGCATAACTGACACATAGCTAGTCTAATGGATTGCCCTGCGAATGAGGTGTTCGAGGTCGAATTTTGCTGTAAAATAGCATAACATAACAATAGGAGAAAACCCATGAGCTTATATGATTTAGTAATTGTAAATGTAAAAGTATTACAACCGGATTTTTCAATATTGGATGATGCGACGATCTG